>JAAWLS010000102.1 GCA_022798035.1 Lachnospiraceae bacterium
ATCTTCAATTAGAAAATCCGTAGAAAAGCAGAGATATACGGTCTGCCCCGATTTAATTTTGTATGCTCCCGATTTATTTTTAGCGATAGGGGCGTAGAAATTATCTGTCTTTACAATATTATTTGTATCAATCCCACGCTTGAAATCGCCCTTATGAATGTAACAATACCTACACCCTTCGCTATGTTTGTGGCAGCCACGCCACGGATTCCACATTGCCATGTTTATAACCTCTCATTCCCGCTGACAGGACAGCGTACCTAGATTTGAATAGCCATAAAAATCTACCATCCTTTGTGTTTCAATTTTTCTTGTCATATAGCGTATTGCCGCTCTTTTTCGACTATTCTTTGCTCTCTATTTTGAATCTTCACTTGTTCATGTTGAAACCTTAACACTCACTTAGAATTTCTTCTTTCTTCTATCAATAGGCTTCTCGGCAATTATCGGTATAAGCCAAACACGGTTGATGTTCATTGCTCCTTCAATACGATTTTCTTTGCATAGCCGCTGCACCCACCTAAGCGATACGTTCCATTTTTCTGCGGTTTCCTGTGCTGTCATATATTCAAACATTTTTGACCTCCTATTGCGTACTATATATAGTATAGCCGCTTGAACGAACTGTATCAAGTGCAGAATTATGAACTTTAATCAAAGTTGCCCGAAAAGAAAAGCAACAGAGCTTTTACCCTCTGCCGCCATGTTGTTTATGCAAAAATGATTTCCTCGTTCACAATCTCCCTCGTATACGCCCTTATGTTATTTAAGTATTGTACCCATTCTAAGGCGTTTTCTTCCTTTAGCTGTTCCGTTATGCCCTGTGCCTATTTCAAGCCCTCTATGAGCTTTTCAAAGCGTTCCTGTGCCTGCCTGTTGATGTCGCCAAGGTATGTATTCAGCTTGCCACTTGTGAGAAAATTTGTATATGTAACCTTGCGGTACTGCTTCAGATAGTCCAGATGCCGCTGCCCCCCATGTGCCTATTGGCTGTTCTTCGGCAACGGGTACAGTTAAGCACGGTATAAAATAATCACTTTCTTTCCGATATGTACCGCCTAACTGTTCAAATAATGATTTTGCCATTTTGTAATTCTTCCAAATAAGATATTCACTTCACATTGTTGTGTCTACTGCCTTAAACACAATTTTGAGTTTTCTCCTTATCTGGTTTCATTCATATTTTATAACTCCATTTACAGCAAAATCCTAAGCAGGAATCAAAACACCTTTGCCAAATTCGGATTATGTGTTAAAATACAGCCAGCGCAATACTTACAGCCGGTAAAATCTGCCGTAAGTATATCACACTAGAAAGAAGGATTAATATATGAAGACAAAACGAGAGGATATTCGCAACATCGCCATCATCGCCCACGTGGACCATGGCAAAACCACCCTGGTGGACGAGCTGTTAAAGCAAAGCGGCGTGTTCCGTGCCAATCAGGAGGTGCAGGAACGTGTGATGGATTCCAACGATATTGAACGGGAACGGGGAATTACCATTCTCTCCAAAAATACAGCCGTTTTTTATAAGGACACAAAAATCAACATCATCGACACACCGGGACATGCAGATTTCGGCGGTGAGGTGGAACGTGTGCTGAAAATGGTAAACGGCGTGGTTCTCGTGGTGGACGCTTTTGAGGGAGCCATGCCTCAGACAAAATTTGTACTGATGAAGGCTCTTGCCCTGAATCTGCCGGTGGTGGTCTGTATCAACAAAATTGACCGGCCGGAAGCACGTCCCGATGAAGTCATTGACGAAGTTCTGGAATTGTTTATGGATTTGGATGCTTCCGACGAACAGCTGGACTGTCCTTTCCTCTACGCTTCCGCCAGAGACGGCTATGCAGTCCGTGATTTAAACGATGAGAAAAAAGACATGACTGCTCTGTTTGAAACCATACTGGAATACATTCCGGCTCCGGAAGGAGACCCGGACGCCAACACTCAGGTGTTAATCAGCACCATTGACTACAACGAATATGTGGGCCGTATCGGCGTGGGCAAAGTGGACAACGGATGCCTGAAAGTCAATCAGGAGGCCGTGGTAGTCAACCATCATGAACCGGATAAGCTGCAAAAAGTCCGCATCAGCAAACTGTATGAATTTGACGGACTGAATAAAGTAGATGTGGCAAAGGCAGAAGTAGGCTCTATCGTAGCTATTTCCGGCATCGCAGACATTCACATAGGCGATACTATCTGCGCCCCGGAAGCTCCCTGCGCCATTGATTTTCAGAAAATTTCTGAGCCCACCATTTCTATGAACTTTATTGTAAACGACAGTCCCCTTGCAGGACAGGAAGGAAAATTTGTCACCTCCCGCCACATCCGCGACCGTCTGTTCCGGGAATTAAACACAGACGTCTCTCTTCGCGTGGAGGAAACAGACAGCCCTGACAGTCTGAAGGTCTCCGGCCGCGGAGAGCTGCATTTGTCTGTTCTGATTGAAAACATGCGCCGGGAAGGATATGAATTTGCCGTCAGCAAGGCAGAAGTTTTGTACCACAAAGACGAAAACGGCAAGAAGCTGGAACCTATGGAGCTGGCCTATGTGGACGTACCGGATGACTTCACAGGAGCCGTCATTGAAAAATTAAGCCAGCGGAAAGGAGAGCTTCAGAATATGGGCCCTATCAGCGGCGGCTACACCCGGCTGGAATTCAACATTCCCTCCCGGGGATTGATTGGCTATCGCAGTGAATTTCTGACAGACACCAGAGGAAACGGCATTATCAACACCATTTTCAACGGTTATGAACCTTACAAGGGAGAGATTGCCTACCGGAAACAAGGCTCTTTGATTGCTTTTGAATCCGGAGAATCCGTTACCTACGGCCTTTTCAGCGCCCAGGACAGAGGCACCCTCTTTATCGGAGCGGGAGAAAAAGTATACTCTGGCATGATTATCGGGCAGAGCGCCAAACCAGAGGACATTGAAATCAATGTCTGCAAGAAGAAGCACCTGACGAACACCCGCTCTTCCAGCGCTGACGAGGCGCTGACCTTAACACCTCCCAAAATTCTAAGTCTGGAACAAGCTTTGGAATTTATTGAGACAGATGAACTTTTGGAAGTCACACCTAAGAATCTGCGCATCCGCAAACGTATTTTGGACCCCACACTGCGCAAGCGGGCAGGTTTCAAAAAATAAACCTCAAAAGGAGGGACACAAATGAAAAAGAAGAAACGAGAGGGAAAAGGCTCAGGACTTTTTTCCAAAAAATTCCCACAGCAGGATATAAATCCTGAGGAATCAAATCCAGAAGGCGCCAAGAAAAAATTTTTCTCCATTGCAGGAAAAATTCTGCTGGCTCTGTTTCTTGTGATTACGCTTTTCAACACGGTGTATTTTCTGCAGGAAGACGAGTACGGCGTTATCCGCACCTTAGGCAGCACCCAGATTGTGGAAACACCCGGCATGAAATTCAAACTGCCCTATGTTCAGCACATCACAAAGGTCAGCAAAGCGGCAAAACAATTTTCCGTAGGCTACAATTTAGACTCCGACGATTCTGTTTACGGGGAATCTTTTATGATTACCAGCGACTATAATTTCGTAAACGTGGATTTCTATTTTGAGTACCAGATTACCGACCCGGTAAAATATCTCTATGCCGCAGAACAACCGGAAATTGTCGTAAAAAACCTGGCCCAGAGCTACATTCGGGACACTGTGGGCACCAGCAAGGTGGACGACGTCCTAACCACTGGAAAATATGAGATTCAGACGAAGGTACGGACAAGCCTGCAGGAACGTCTGGAGAAAGAAGACATCGGCATTCAGGTGACAAACGCCGTTATCCAGGACGCAGAGGTGCCCACGGAAGAAGTAAAAAAAGCCTTTAAAAACGTGGAGGACGCCAAACAGGGTATGGATACTGCCATCAACAATGCCAACGCTGATGCCAGCACCCGCATTCCCAAGGCTGAGGCCGACGCTGATAAAATTGTCAAGGACGCCAATGCCAAAAAGGAATCTCTGATTGCAGACGCCGAGGGGCAGACTGCCCGCTTCAATTCCCTGTACGGAGAGTACGTGAAATTCCCTCTGATTACCAAGCAGCGGATGTTTTTTGAGACTATGGAAGACATTCTGCCCGGTATGAAAGTCTATATCACAGATGGAAAAACTCAGACACTGCTTCCCTTAGAACCTTTCAGCAGCGTCGACATTTCCAATAACAACGCCAAAGATGCGGCTGCTGAAAATACGGACAGCCAAGAAGATGCTGACGAAGAGATTCCAGAGGAAGGAGATGACGAAGATGTTCAAGACGAATAAGAAAAAATTTCTTACAATTGCCGCTCTCCTGTTCTTTCTCATTATTTTAAACATGGCAGCCGTAATCACTAAGCCAGGAGAATACCGGGTTATCAAACAATTTGGAAAAATTGTGCGGGTAGATACGGTAGATAGCAACCCCTACGGTCTGGGATGGAAAATTCCTTTTATCCAGTCAGAAACTGTCATCAGCAAACAGTTGATTCTGAGTGATTTGGCGGCAAGCGACGTGATGACTTCCGATAAGAAGTCCATGATTTCCGACTGTTTTGTGCTGTGGAGAATTGAAGACCCAGTAAAATTCATTCAAAAGTTAAGCGGCTCTCAACAGAATGCTGAGTCCAGAATCAGTTCCAATGTATATAACGCACTGAAAAACGTCATCAGCAGTCTCACTCAGGAAGAAGTGATTTCCGGCAGAGACGGAGAGCTTGCCGAACTGCTGACGGAAAAATTAGGCAGCAATTTAGAAACTTATGGCATTAAAATAGCCAAAATTGAGACGAAGATGCTGGATTTACCAGATGAGAATAAAGAAGCGGTCTACAACCGCATGGTTTCTGAGCGCGGAAATATCGCCGCTTCCTACAAAGCAAAAGGGGAACAGGAAGCCCAGAAAATCAAGAACAACACGGATGAGAAAACCACAATCATCCTTGCCCAGGCACAAAAAACTGCAGACACCACCATCGCAGAGGGAGAAGCTGAGTACATGCGGATTTTAAGCGAGGCATACAACGATGAATCAAAAGCTGATTTCTACCGCTTTGTGCGGCAGCTTGACGCTATGAAGGCTACTCTAAAAAAACAGGGCAACACCATTGTGCTGGACAAAGATTCTCCTATCGCAGAATTATTCTATCAGTCTGAGGAAAATTAACTGCATTTCACAAAAAGTTTCGTTAAAATCTAGGGGCGTCAATGGAAATTTTCCACAAAACAAATTTCCATCGACGCCCCAGACTGTTTGACACAGACTAAACTGTAACTCCTGCTGCATCATTCTAATATTTTATTATCTGCTCTTTACTCTCATCCGGTTCACCAGCAGTCCCAGCGAAAAAAATGCCAATGTAAATACCAGAACCATCAAAAAGAATGGAAAGAGCTCTTTTGCCTCCGAGAAACTCGTCATCTTCTGAATCTCCCGATTAGCCATCACATACCAATAAGAAGGTACAAATTTTGCCATCTGCTGTCCTCTCTCTCCCATAAGTTCCAGAGAGACAAAGACTCCTCCCAGAAAACTGAATGCCAATCCAAACACATTGCTCATAATACTGAGAATCGCCGCATTATAGGCAAATTGTGCTGCGAACCAGGCAACGCTTAGGGAACAAAACATAAAAATCAAGGCATTGGCCGCACTCAAAACTCCCTGCAGCGACATCATATAATCTCCCACGCTGCCGCAGGCCATAACCATAAACACAAGATAAACCATCATCATGTACACCATACAACCCAGAAAGATTTGTCCATTCTGTTTGAAAAAGGACATGGCAGAACATTTATTCCGGGCCGCCAGGTTTTTTTCCTGAAACTCTTTCATGGCAACTCCAAGTCCCAGAATCATCATAACCACGAATACATAGGGAAGATACTGGAAAAAGTAAAATCCGCCCGGAAGCTGCTGACTGCCATCTTTTCCCAAAAACTCTACGTTTCCACTCTCTTCCATATCAGAGGCTGCTTTTTGGGCCGCTTCCTCTGTCTCAAATCCTGCGCTGCGATACATAGCTGCTATATTCAAAAAACTCTCTATTTTATTTTCCACCAGGTAGGCAGAACTGCTTCTGGGCACTGTTGTTCCCTCCAGCACTCCTTCCGTCTCTCCCAGCTCAAATTTTTCCGTAAAATTTTTTGGTATCACCAGCACGTAATCTACTTCTTCATAGTACATAGCGTCCTGCAAATCCTCTTTTTCCTTTGGAACCTTTTGAATCTGATGGCAGTTTTCCAGATATTCCACCAACGCATTCCCCAGATTTCCTTCATCTTGATTTTCCACTCCAACATCCAAAGATACTTCTGAGAATCCTATCTCTCCTTCTTCCTGCATGGTATGCATTGTAATTACTGTAATAACCAGATAAATTACCGTATACATAATCAAAGACGTTTTATTCCTGTAAAGTATCTTAAAAAATGCTTTAAACACTTGCATACCGTTCCCTCCTTACCAGCGCAAAGGCTCCTGCACCCAATACCAGAATCATCAGCAGCATATTTCCCATACACTGAAAATACCTCTCATAGGTATCATAAATATTTAAACTGTACAAAGATTTTACAATCAGCGACGCCGGATTGATACGGTTAAAAATCGGCACATAAGTTTCCATAACCCGCATCACTCCCGTTACCATCAGACCGCTGAAAAAGCTGGACACCAGCATCATCATCACACAGATAGATTCTTTGACCCTGTACTTCATCTTTCCCAGCACTCCGATAAAAAATCCAAAGATAATCCCCAGAATATCTCCCACAAACAGGGTCAGCAGAATAAATCCCCATTGACTGCCCAGCGGCACATTCAATGCAAACATTAAATAGCACAGGGAAAAAACAAGGTAGACAAACTGAATTGTAATCTTGGCCACCAGATTCGGCAGGAGAATCCCAAAACGTCTGGTTCCCGTCACAACCTGCCGCGCTGCCAAATCCGTCAGATTTGCTTTAAATTCCATGGCGCTCATCAATCCTGCCGTAGCTCCCATCAGGCAATTCATAGCCAGCAGCGAATAAAAATAGTCCAGGACAATATTTACCGGCTCTTTCAGAACGCTTCCCTCTCTCAGATACCGGCACTCTTCCTCCAATTGAGCGGCAGCAGCCTGAATTTTTTCCGGATGTTCTCTTCCAATATTGACAAGGGCAGCTTTGATTTGCTCATACTTTTCCAATATCGTGCTTAAAATGCTCTGATTCATTCCCTGGTCCGATACCACAAGCACAATTTCTCCTCCGCTCTCTGACGAGGAAGATTTCCTTCCATTTCGATAGATTCCCTCCACTTTATCTTCCTGCAGTAATTCTTCCGCTTCCTTCTCTCCCACAAACTGCACTGTTATTATTTCCTCTTCTTCCAGACCTTTCAACAGAGCCGTAAAATTTTCATCCGCGTCTTCTTCCTCCACGCAGGCCACCGGAATCTGATGGAATATTATCTCTTCCTCTATATAATTTCCAAAGGCAATCTGAAAGAGACTTCCCAGAATAATGGGAAAAATCAAGTTCCAGAATATCATAATTTTCTGGCGTCCATAGCGAATCAAGTTGTATTTGTATAATCTGAAAAACATAGATTTCCTCCTCCCTCTCGGCGTTACATAGCTCCCTCTGCACTGTCTCTCAGCTCTTTTCCCGTAATCTCCAGAAATACATCATTCAGAGTAGGCAGTTCCGAATATACCCGTCCGAAAGCAATCTCATTTTTCCTGAAATATTCCAGAATATGCACCAAATTGTGCTTTCCGCCGCTGCAGCGGATTTCCAGC
>JAAWLS010000103.1 GCA_022798035.1 Lachnospiraceae bacterium
ACCCCCTGCTTCAGCAGGGCATAATTGGCCTCAATCGTCATCATCAGCCTGGTCTCTTCCAGCTGGCGTTTTGCTGTGATATAACTGATATCCTCTTTGGCATAATCAGGAATCTCCGGATTCACCAAAACTTCCTGCTGCTTTTTCTGTTTCTCTGCATTCTGTGCTGCTTCCAGATTTTCAATCGTCAGAGGAAGTCCTTTTTCCACTACACTCCACACCTGGGAATCTGTGGCCTGCTCCACAACCTGGGCTGCCTCTTCGGCCCTGGAAACATTGTCATAACCGTCTAAAACCACGGCGTCCGTCGGGCGTTTTCCCTCTGCGAGAGCCTCCAGCATCGCTCCCATAAGCTGATTTGAATCAACGGGAACCTGCATATTTCTTAAATCCATGGCATATGCTAAATTCTCTTCTGTCAAAGGTATCTGATTGTCCAGCATCCACTGGCTGCAGGCTAATGTCTCTTCTCCCACAGAAAGCCCTGCCTGCGCAATCACCTGTTCCACCTGGGATTTCAACTGCTCATCCATCTCCACATGATTGGGATTGGAACCGACAGTTCCCTGATTTGTGCTGTGCTGCGCCTTATAGAGATTCTCCACTGTAGGAGGAAGCTCCTGTTCCAGCATATACTTGACTGTTTCCTCCCGGCAGGCCGTCAAATCTGCCGCCTGGCAAATGGCCTCTGTGCAGTCTGCTATATTTTCTTCCGTTGCAGGAAAATCTGCCGCCTTCAATATGGACTCCAGCTGATTAGCCAGCCCTGCGCTTCCTGCCAGTTCCGCCAGTTGTTCACAGCTTAAACCATCACCAAATGTGCTGATATCCACTCCTGCTTTTGCCAGCTCCATTTTAATTTTATCAATTTCTGTAACAATTGTTTCCACTTCTGTTCCATTGACAGAAAATCCGTCCCGGCCCATTTTCTCAGCATCTTCTTCTGACATCGTGTTGGAAACCACTTCCATTTTCTGTTGAAACAGCTGAGATTCCATATTTTCTGCATCCTGCTGAATCTTGTCTATTTGAGATTCACCGGGACGCAAGGGGACTTCCACCACAGTCTGCTGGACCGATGTTACCCGGCCTGTGTCTTTTTCCACCTGCTGGACTGTAGTCTCCTGTGAGGCAGTTGAAACATTTCCTTTTATTTCAACTCTGCTGTTTGACTTGGTAATTTCCGCCACATTACTGTTTTCTACTCGTATATTCATATTTTCTGCGCCTCATTTTTTATTTTTTAATAATAGGTATTTCGGTAAAAAAATGGGAAAACTTTAGCAAAGCTTTGTATCTGAATCATGCATACATGATTGATTCGTTTTGCTCATAAGCCTGTATTCCCTCCCTCGGGATAAATCCTGTAAAATTTACACATGCACCATTTTTTCCAATTTATTTCAAAGGGCTGAACTGCTGCTAAAAATAATACAGCTTGGAAATAAATTTTACTTGTAATCATCGGACATTTGTATTAAAATAAGGTTCAAAGCTACCGCTAAGGGAGCTGAGATGAATATTCATTTTATTTAAGGAGGATTGAAATATGGCATACGTTATTACTGATTCTTGTGTAAGCTGTGGTTCTTGTGAAGGTGAATGTCCAGTAGGCGCTATCTCTGCTGGTGACGGAAAATATGAAATCGCTGCAGATACTTGCATCGACTGCGGAACTTGCGCAGGTGTTTGTCCTACAGGCGCTATTGAGCAGGGCTAATTTTTACATAACAGTTCTGTTACGTAATATAGAAAAAGAATCCCGTTATACAGGATTCTTTTTCTTTTTGCTTTTATTCTCATACAGTCAGATTCGGATTTAGATTCTTATCTTTTTCCAATACCTTCCTTCCTCTTCCCTCCTTTTCCTTTTTCTCTCTGTGGAATCTCCTGGTTTTTTGGTGAGTGCGGATAGCTGCATCTAATTTCCGAAAACGCTCTTCCTCCGCCTCATCCTGTTCCCGCATCAGATAATTCATTTCTTTCAGTACTCTGTCTCCTACCTGAACGCCTACCTCTTTTCCCAAAGCCTGGTTGTTCTCTTCCACTGCTCTTTTTACGATAGTGAGCATCATAGACTGAAACTGCTCCAGTTTCACCGTATTAGCCGCTGAAGAATTGGACCGCTCTGCGAGGCTTTTTGTCTCAGGGCCGTATTCCCGATTCATCTGGATTACGTTGTTTCCTGGCAGATGACCGGCTTCCTGCATATTCTGGCCTATTGCTCCATTTTGGTAAGTCTCCGGTCTTTGGCCCATTCCTCCATTTTGATAAGCCTCTGACTTCTGGCCTATTGCTCCATTTTGGTAATTCTCCGGCCCCTGTCTCTGTCCTGCACTTTGGCAGGTTTCCGGGCTCTGTCCTGCCGGTACATTGCTATGTATCATCATACGAATGGCTTTCAATTGATAGCCTTGTTCTTTCCACTCTTTTATCTTTTGGAACTGCGCTATATTTTCTTCTGTATAATAGCGGTGTCCCATTTCATTGCGGGGAATCTGAAGCTCCAGCTCTTCCTCCCAATATCGCAGTACATGGGATTCAACATTTACTATATTCGCCGCATCTGAAATCATATAGCGTACATTTTCCACATTTTAACCTCCTTTTCGGGATTCGCTCCGGCAGTTTCAATTGCTCCGGTAACAGCTGCATCATGTTTGCCAGGGCTGACGCCGGCTTGTCCCTTTTTACTAATTCTATTTTACCGATTTCTTTCTGCCGTTACAATCTTTTTTCATCGTGAAATAATGACAACAAAAAACAGATATCTTCCTTTTCCGGAAAATATCTGCTTATCTCAACATCATATGCTAATTTTTTTCCATGTTGACAAATTTTGTATACTGAGGCAGCCAGACTAAATTGATAGTGCCGATGGGGCCATTTCTCTGTTTTGCAATGATAATCTCCGCAATATTTTTGTCCGGCGTGTCCTTATTGTAATAGTCGTCACGATAAATAAACATGACCACGTCTGCGTCCTGCTCAATAGCTCCGGATTCTCTCAAATCAGAAAGCATCGGTCTGTGGTCCGGCCTCTGCTCCACCTGACGGCTCAGCTGAGACAGCGCAATCACCGGAACATTCAGCTCCCGGGCAAGCCCCTTCAACGCACGGGAAATATCTGAGATTTCCTGCTGTCTGGAATCTGTGCTTCTGGAACCAGACATCAATTGGAGATAATCTATGATAATCAGTTTTAAATCGTGTTCCAGCTTGTATTTCCTGCATTTTGAACGAAGCTCAGAAATGGAAATTCCAGGCGTGTCGTCAATGATTAACTTAGAGCGTCCCACTGTTCCCGCTCCTTCTATCAATTTCTCCCAATCAGAATCTGCCAGATTTCCAGAACGCAGAAGCTGGGCATCCACACGGGATTCTAGTGAAAACAGACGGTTTACCAATTGTTCTTTGGACATCTCCAGACTGAAAATCGCAGTGCACAAATCACTGTGAAAAGCCACATACTGAGCAATATTCAATACAAAAGCCGTCTTGCCCATGGAAGGTCTTGCCGCAATCAGAATTAAATCTGAGGGCTGCAGGCCTGACATGCGGTAATCTAAATCCACAAAACCTGTGGCGATTCCTGTAACATTTCCTTTTGTCTTGGAAGCCTGCTCAATCTTCTCCAGCGCCCTGATTACCACCTGTTTGATGGGTACATAGTCTCCATTGTTTTTATTCTGAAGCAGCTCAAAAATCTTCTTTTCTGTATCTGCCAGAATATCCTCCAGGCTTTCTTTGCCCAAGTAGCACTGATTGGCAATCTCTTCATTTACTTTTATCAACCTGCGCAAAGTGGCTTTTTCTTTTACAATGTTGGCATAGTATTTCACATTGGCAGAGGTGGGCACAGCGCTCACAAGTTCCCCCACAAATTCCAGGCTGCTCAATTCTGTCGGAACATCTTTTTCTCTCAGCCGGTTCTGCAGCGTTATCACATCCACTGGCTGTTCCTCATTGTAAAGCTCCACCATAGCCTCAAACAAAACCCCATACTGCTGATGATAAAAATCTTCCCGGACTAAAGTCTCCGAAGCTATAATAATTGCTTCCCGGTCCATAATCATAGCTCCGATTACCGACTGCTCCGCTTCCAGATGATTGGGCATAATCCGTTTGATAAGAGCTTCTTCCATAAAAGCCTCCTACTCTTTGTTGCGCTCTGTCAGCTTTCTACCACTTTCACTTTTAACGTGCCGCTCACTTTGGGATGGAATTTTATGGTTATCTCATGGGTTCCCACCGTTTTCAGTCCTCCCTCCGGAAGCTGCATTTTTTTCTTATCCAGTTCTAAATCCAATTGTTCTTTGGCCGCTGCTGCAATCTCTTTGGAAGAAACAGAGCCAAAAGTTTTTCCGCCTTCCCCTGTCTTTATTTTTACTGTGACCTCTTTTTCGGCCACCTCAGCTGCAAAGTTCTCAGCGGCCTCCAAGTTTTCTTTTGCTACTTTCTCTTCATGCTGATTTTTCAGCTTCAAATCATTCAGATTTTTTCCGTTAGCCTCTACTCCCAGCTTTTTAGGTAGAAGCATATTCCTTGCATACCCATCGCTTACATTTACAATATCACCCTTTTTTCCCAAGGATTTTACATCTTCTGTCAATATCACTTTCATATTTCTATGTCTCCTTCCTCCAGCATTTTGTCCAAAGTTTCCTGAATGCGCTTTTTGGCTTCTTCCACAGTACAGCCCGTCATCTGGGCTCCTGCCACGTTCAGATGGCCTCCGCCTCCCAGCCGTTCCATAATAAGCTGTACATTAATTTCATCAATGGAGCGGGAACTGATATAAATTTTCTCATTGTATTCTGTCAGTACAAAGGACGCTTTGATTCCCACAATATTCAAAAGTTCATTTGCCGCCTGGGCTCCTGCAATCGTAGGGCTCTCCACATCACGGTCTGCTGGGCAGATAGAAATGGCAAATGCTCCTTGATAAACCTCTGCATGCCGGACTGCCTCCGCTCTTGCTTTGTAGGCCGCCATATCATCCCGTAGAAGTTTACGGACACGGGTCACTTCCGCACCGCACCTTCGCAGATATGCAGCCGCTTCAAAAGTTCTCACGCCTGTTTTCGTCATAAAATTATTGGTATCAATCAAAATTCCTGCATAAATGCTGTCTGCCTCATTAGATTTCAGATGAATATTTTCATTGAAATACTGCAGTACCTCCGCCACCATCTCACAGGTAGATGAAGCGTAGGGCTCAATATAAGAGAGCACTGCGTTATCTATCACTTCACTGCTCTGTCTGTGGTGGTCGAACACCACAATTGTCTTGGTACGTTTCAGCAGTTCCGGACATTCTGTGTAAGTAGGACGGTTTGTGTCAACTACGACAACCACGCTCTGGTAATCTACCAGTTCCATGGCCCGTTCGCTTTTCAAAAACATATCAGAGGGATACCCCTTCTCCTCCGCAAAACATTCCTTCATAGGCCGCAGGGAAGAAGTCACTTCGTTTAAGACAATATGGGTCTTTTTCCCCAAAACCTGCGCTGCGCAGTAAATACCGATTGCAGCTCCGAAAGCGTCCATATCGCTGATGCTATGTCCCATAATAAATACACGTTCCCGGCTCTCGATAATTTCCCGCAGAGCGTGGGCTTTCACCCTCGCTTTCACACGAGTCATTTTCTCCATTTGTCTGGATTTTCCGCCGAAATAAGAGATTTTCTCCCCTTCTTTTACAACAACCTGGTCTCCGCCTCTGCCAAGAGCCAAATCAATTGCCATACGGGAATACTCGTACTTCTGACTGTAATTGCTGTCGCTGACCCCTACCCCGATACTCAGAGTAACCGCCATCTCATTTCCCACTTTTACAGTCTTTACATCTTCCAAAATGCTGAATTTTTCTGCAATCAGTTCATCCAGATATTTGTGTTTAAACACCACAAAATACTTGTCTTTTTCAATCTTTTTTACAATACTGTCCCGCTCAGAAAAATATTTGCTCACTTTGCGGTCTACCAATGCCACCAGAAGAGAACGCTTTACTTCCTCAATACTCTCTAAAGCTTCCTCATAATTGTCGATGTAAATTAAAGCCGATACAAGCTGCTGCTCCTGATTTTTCTGAATATATTCATGCAGCTCTGTCTCATCAAAGAGGTATAGCGTCATAAGAAACTGCTCTTTTTTCTCCAAATCAATGAGATTTTCTTCTTTGACATCGTCAAAATAAATTTTGCCCATGCTTGCCCGGTAAATCCGGTCTTTCCACTCTACCTGGATATTCTGCTCTTTCTCATCTTTTTCCAGCAGTTCTCTGGTAATGGATGGAAAAATCGTAGTAATGGATTTGTGATACTGCTTATCCTTCTCTATAATTTGAGAAAAACTTTTATTCATCCATAGAATTTTGCTGTTATAGTCTAACAAAGCATAGGGAATCATAAATTCGTCCAGCAGCTTCTTCTGGACGGTTCCGTACTGTGTGGCAAAACTGATTATCTGATTGCGTATCAATGATTTGTTGGCTGTAAAAATTCCCAGTACAATCAAAAAGTATAAAACTGCAAATGCAGACACACAGAAGCCTGCTCTTTTATCAAAATAATACAAAGGAATGTTCATCAATACGATTAAAACTGTCAGCATCAAGGGCCAATACATGTAATTTTTCCACTGACCCCCAAAGTGATTCTTTTTTTCCATTTGCTCTCCTATCTTTCCTTCTTTCCTTCTTTACTTCGCCCTCAGGGCATATTATACCACACATATTGGAAATCTTACAACACAGTTTTCTTTTTCCCTGTTTTTATCACCGTTTCCAGACCCAAATAATAAAAAAATCCTGGAAATTTTTCTAAATATAACATAAAAATCAGCCTTAGAAATGCAGGGATTAATTCCAACAGCTTTAACTTCCAAAATAAAGGATTATCCATTATAATGATTAGCATAACCTGACAACACAGGATTTTTCTATAAAAATTAAAACACAGGGAGGTTTTTATTATGATATTTGATGAATTTACAGATAACACAGACCGGTTCACCGCCTTTATTGAAGAACTTTTGGAAGCGAACCGGGAAGGAAAATTCGATGAAGTTTTCAATCGTGCTTACGGAATGAGTACATTTTCCATAGACGAATTGCTGGATATCTATGTTATGGTTGACAATGACTGCATCCATAACTATCAGTCTAAAAATGTTTCGAAAGAGGCATTAGAATTGTCTGCTCTGCGTCTGGAGCTTCTGCGTTCCCTCTCAGAGGCCAATCTATCCTCTGTTGCTTTTGAGCTGGCCGCCTGCTTCTTCAGCCACTTTTCCAAAAATGCGGAAGCCATTGATTATGGCGATTATGCCGAGGAAAGCTTGACACGAATTTTCAGATGCATTGCTTCCACCGGTTCCTGGTCTGAATTTTTTGCCGGAGTGGAGCCTGTTTTTCATATTTATTATCCGCAGTTTTCAGAGCGCATCCATTTTGACTGTTCCCGCCTGGCAGGAATCACCTGCAACCCGGACCGAGGCGCGCAGATAGTGCAGTTAGAGAACTGTCACCCAAGTTTTAAGGAAGCGTTTTTGTCCAGAATAGATTTTTCCTCTTTAAATAAGGACTGATATTTAAAATATACAGAAAATTTAGATAATTCTTGTCTCTCCCATGTA
>JAAWLS010000104.1 GCA_022798035.1 Lachnospiraceae bacterium
CCAGCCTGCTGACATTTACATACGCTTTTCCGATGTTTATGGTAGTTATTCTGTACACGGACATCCGCGCATGCCTGCTGATTAGCTGCGGCGCCGTTTTCGGCAATTTAATTTATGTCGTCTATCACGGCGTAACGAAAGGGTACACCGCTGCCGAGCTTCCTGATATGGAAATCAGAGCAGCCAGCATACTGCTGACTTCACTTTTTATGATTTTAGCCGCCAAAGGCGTGAAAAAAGTAAACGGTGAGAAAATGAAAACGATTCAGGAACATTCAGCCGCAGCTCAGGAGATGACAGCAGCCATCCTAAGCACCTCCAGCCAAATGATTACCGGAATCAGCGACGCTACGGGAAAAGTAAATTCATTAGGAGAATCTATGACGCAGATTCACAGTTCTATGAATGAGGTATCTGCAGGAAGCACGGAGACGGCAGAAGCCATACAAATTCAGCTGCAGCGCACAGAACATATTCAGGAACAAATTGCAAAAGTAAAACAGACCACACTGCAGATTGAGCAAAATATGGAAGAGACTGCACAGAAAGTCGGAACAGGCAGAATACAGCTGGAAACTCTGTCAAAGCAGGTGGAAAAATCCACATCAGCAAACAATCAGGTAATCAGCCAGATGAAATCCCTCAGCGAATACACCAGCAGCATGAATACCATCATTGAAACTATCACCAGTATTGCCGACAGCACCAGTATGCTGGCACTAAACGCCAGTATTGAGGCGGCCCGTGCAGGCGAGGCAGGGCGCGGTTTTTCCGTGGTGGCAGAACAGATTTCTAATCTGGCAGGCCAAACTAAATCTGCCACTGTAGATGTCACTTCCCTGATTAACCACATTAATAAAGAGCTGAAATCTGTAGAAGACGCAATTGCAGTTGTCACGGAGAGCAATCAGGCAAATTCTGAGAGCACACAGGTGGTAAATGCAAGCTTTGCAGGTATTAACCAGGGAACAGATGAAATCAATCAGCAGACGCAGATTCTCATGAAGATTGTAAATGAATTGGAGACAGCCAATACAGATATTGTGGAAAACATACAGACGATTTCTGCCATCACACAGGAGGTGTCCGCTCACGCCGGAGAAACCTACAATTCCTGTGACAAAAATGCCACATTGGTAGGTGACGTTACAAAAATAGTGGAAAGTTTAAACGCTGAAGCTCAAAAACTCCAGCTGGAAAACCAGCACCTGATTGCAGAATAAAATATTCTTCAAAACGTATACATAAAAAATTTCAAAACTATTCACAACAAATAACGCCAATGAGAACCTCCTCTAAATCATCAAAGACAGAGTGTTTCCCATTGGCGTCATCTTTTTAAAACTCCCGAATCACATCCAGCGCAGGCAGGGGACGCCCGTCGTAATCAAACAAAGCCTGATTTGCCCACTCGTTTCCGCAGGGGCCTGGGTCTTTCATGTATTTCAGAGAAGCCTCCGTAGCCCATCCGCTCCCCGGCATGGGAATCCAGCCCGGTTCCCAATAGAAAAATCCTCTACCCAGGCCATTTGGAACACGGGAAATCCGATTCATGAAGTCTTTCATAAAATCCGCCTGCCCCTGTTTCGTCATAGGATATTCTATTTTCCTCACAAGCTCCGGCTTTGTAGCCATTCCCTTTCGATTGGAAGGCTCTAATTTCTCATACTTGGCATAATCCTCCATGGTATATCCCATAGAAACCTCTGCCACCACCAGCTCTTTTCCGTAACGCTTGGCCATATCTCTCATATTGTACTCCAAATCCGCTAGAGAGCCATGCCAGAAAGGATAATAAGACAATCCAATCATCTCAAAATCCACGCCGTCTTTCTCGAAATAATTGTCAAACCATTCCCGGTACAGAGCATTATTCCCTCCGTTGTCCAGATGAATCATAACGGGAATATCTGAATCTGTGTCACGCACCGCGGCAATTCCGGCGCTTACCAGCAGAGAAATCGTCTCGTAATCCGGCCGCTTCCCGTCAGGCCACAGAAAGCCGTTGCTTAACTCATTGCCCACCTGTATCATGTCAGGAACCACGCCTTCCCTGCGAAATTCCAAAAGAACTGCCCTGGTGTAGTCGTACACAGCAGATTCCAGGCGTTTTCCCGTGAAATCTGCCCAGGCCTTCGGCTTGATTTGCTTGCCTGGGTCTGCCCAGAAATCACTGTAATGGAAATTCAGAAGAATATCCATCCTTCTCTCCCGTGCCCGTTTTGCCAGTTCCAATGTGGTCTCCATATCGTTGGTTCCTCCACCGTAAGGCTCCCCTTCAGAAGAATAGGGATGATTCCACAAGCGGAGACGAATGGCATTGGCTCCATATTCCTGGAGTACAGACAAGAGATTGCGCTCATCGCCGTCTTTGTCGTAAAACTTTGCCCCCAAACGCTCCAATTCCAACAGAGAAGAGACATCCATTCCCTTAATAAATTTCTTTTTTGAATGCTTTTCCATTCCCCTAACCTCTCACTTTCCAGCCTGACAGCCCTTTCATAGGCCGGTACTGCCAGGCTGCACTGGTTCATTCTGCAAAATGTTTTCTAAAATCAGTCAAAATCAAACTTTGTATACCGTTTGGCCATACCCCGATAGCGGAAACGCACCATCTCATTTTTCTCCAAAACGTCTTTTTCATTTCCAGTATACTGACAGCGGATGCAATAATATTCATCTTTTTCTTTGTCATAAAACATATCAATATCCAAATCCCGCATAAAACAGGAGGGACATCTGTAATTTAATCTGCCTTTTCCAGATTGAGCCATGTCGCAAATACCTCCTTATCTGATATGGTCTTAGTGTAGCCCAGGGTAAACATGGGGGAAAATGCATAGCCTTCCTTCACATATCCAACAGCTTTTTCATCCGATGCGCTCATAGACACCTTCGTCTCAATAGCCGGAATCACTGCGCTCACTGCCCTTGCTCCTGCAAGCTGCGCCTCCCTGCATTTGTATTCATAAGAGATGGTCTGGCTTTCAGCGCCCTCACATCTCAAAGTAATTCCCGTCATATCCTCTGGATATTCCGTGGTTCCGTAGCAGGCTACCATGTACTCATTCAGCTCTACTTCCGCCTCCGGATTGCTCATCTCAAGAATTTCACGTTCTATTTTAATATGAGAACTTCCCTCCTCAAAAGAAATCCTGGTTTGGAGTTTCACCGTCAAATCATAGAACTCAATTTCCACCGGGTCCAGCGTCAGCACTCTCGTATTTCCCTTCTGGGAAAAATGAGCCTTTGTACGGCAGAGGCATAAATCCACTTCCTCACCATTGTAAGACAATTTCGCACTTCTCACCGTGCCCTCTCCTGCGTAATGGGTAAAATAGCCTGCCCGGTATTTCTCCTGAATTAAAAACGGATAGGAAGCATCCTGCACATGTTTCGTCCCAATGCCCACAGGCCACTCCAGTTTCGCCGCATATGGCCTTAAATCCACAATAGCTCCGCCCTGGTCCATGTTGACACAGGCTCTCATATAAGGGTCGCAATACCAGAACAGCTGCTTGTCGGAACCATATAAAATATCTCTCCACAATGCACATTCCGGCTCCGTGTAGCTCTTCTTCTCACGGTAGTAATCGGCAAATTCCGCCATGGTCATGTCCACCAGTTTCCCCTCTTTTTTCAGCTTGCCGTAGTAAGCGCAGCCATCGGAATAGGATTTTAACAGCAGCTCATAGGGCGCTTCCCAACGGCCCATCTTGTTCATCCAGGCCGGACCCACAAACATCATGTTGTAGGCATAGCCATTGTTGTACTTTTCCAGAGAACGGTACTGGTCGATTAAATTGTAGAGATAGGGATATTCCCAGGTTTCGCTGTCGTAAATCATGCCCCGGAGCACATTCTGGGGATGGGTTCCAAAATTAGAACCATTGCCGTCATAACATGCAATCAAATCTCTGGAAAGATGAGGAATCGCCACGATTCCACTGTCCTCTTCCTCATTTGCCGCCGGTGCATGGGTATTCTGTTTGGAAGGAATCCAAGGAGCCCAGGGGCCTCCGTCAAAGAGCGTGTACCAGGAATTATTGCAGGTGTGATAAGCCTTGGGACCTTCCTCCCAGCAGGTTGCCACCGCACATTTTACGGAAGGGTATTTCTCTTTGATATAATTCGTCAAGTCGGCGTCCATATAGTAAGAGCCTGTGGACTCCGGATAGAAACCGAAAATTTCATGAAATTTTTCAAAAATGTCATCCACAATAGATTTCTTGTCCTCCATGGAAAACATCCAGATACAGAAATCTTTTGTCTTGTATTTCTCCCGAAATTCTTTGCAGGGAAGTCCCAGCAGAGACAAAGCAATTTCATCTCCATACTTCTCATGGTCCTCTTTTGCCAGGGCCACCGCTTCCTCGTTAAACAGGCTGGCATATGTCATCTGAATGGTTGTTTTCAGGCCATTTTCGTGGGCAAGCCTCTGCTGCGTCTTGAAAATATCCAGAGATTCCGTCAGCAGCGCCTGCCTCCCAATGTCCTCTGCCTTTCCATGTCCTGTCACTTTTTCCGCATACTCCGGCACCATCTCCGGACGGTGAATGATATTCACCACAAATTTATCCATGATTTTTCCTCCTTACTTTTTATGTCCCATTTTTGGCAATCGTAAAATTCCTCTCAGCAAGAGCGCCAAAGTCTATGGCAGCCCCCTGAAACTAAAGGTAAACTGCATGGGTTTGCTCACATCTATCAAATATTCCGGATGCACTTTTGCTCCCCAGCTGTCGTCTCCACCGATTCCCATCTGGTGGGAGGAAACTCTCACTACCGTGTAATGGATTTCCGGCAGCTCATAAGGATGCATCGCATGTTCCATCTCATGAGGCGTGTAAGGCAGCGCTGAAAAATTCATGCAGTCCCCTGTAAACAGCATCCCTTTTCCCCGATTATCTGTCACCTTGGCCCAGCGGACCTCCGTCTTGTTGCCGCACTCCTGAGGAACCAGATATTTTGCCATATTGTCGGTCACTTTGTTGCGGTAAATTCCCAGTTTAGCACCGTGTTTTCTGTCCAAATAAGTCTCCTCCGGCCCATTGCCGTACCATTCCACATTCTCAAAATCTGCATTGAACTTAAACATCACGCCAAATTCCGGCATATCCCCCAGCTCTTTTACCGGGTCATAACGCAGAGTTGTGGTGATGGTTCCATCTCCGAACACTTCGTAGGAAAGACTGCATTTGCTGGCTGGAGTGGTGGGCATAGTATAATAATACGTAATCACCGCACTGTGCTCCCGCTCTTCCAAACATGGATTCTCCTTCTGCTCCTTGTCCGGCTGGAAGTACATACTGGCAATTTTCCACTGAGCATAACGTCCCATCATATCATTGCCGCAGTCATTATCTATGGGAGCCCGCCAGAAGTTAGGCATTGGAATCTTCTCAATCATTTCCCTGCCGCCATACCGGTAAGAAACCAGGCCGCTGTTCAGATAGCTGAACAAACATTCAAAATTCTGTCCTCGAACACCAATATTTAATCTTTCTTTAATTACTGTAATCTCTTCTATTTTCTGTTCTTTTGTTTCTTCCTGTTCCACCTTGAATACGCCCTGTCCAAAAGCAATTTCATGTCCTGCCGACGCCCAGTCTGTGTCCTCTTTCAGACGGAATGACACGGTGACGGCATATTCTCCCGCTCTCTTTGGAACTTGTATAGGAAGCTCATAGCTCTCCTCACTCAGAGGAGCCACATTCGTCAAAAGCTGTGCCTGTCCAATCTCTTTTCCATCTCTCTCCAGAAGTACCACACATGCAAATTTGTCTGTGCTGACAAAAAGATTTTTATTTTTCACCAAAACTTTACCTTCGGAAACTTCCGCCGTAATATTCTGGTAATTGAATTTTACTTCCTGCATCTTGGGAGATGCATCTCGTTCTCCGCCGTAGACAATTCCATTTCCGCTGAAATTGTAATCGCAGGGACGCTCACCGAAATCTCCGCCGTAAGCCTGGAATTTTTTCCCATAACGGTCCTTTTTCTCAATGGACTGGTCCACATAATCCCAGATAAATCCGCCCTGATACAAAGGCTCTGTGTCTGTCAAATCTGTATATTTGTGCATCGCTCCGCAGGAATTTCCCATAGCATGAGTGTACTCGCAGCAGATAAAGGGCTTGCTTCTGTCCTCTTTCAAGAAATTCTTGATATCCTCCACAGAGGGGTACATCTGGCTTTCCATGTCACTGGTATCGTTAAATCTTCGGTCATGGAACACCCCTTCATAATGCACCAATCTGGTATCATCCAGTTTTCGGAATAGCTGAGACATCTCATAGATTACACTTCCGCCGTAGGCCTCATTTCCACAGGACCAGATGAGGATTGCAGGATGATTCTTGTCTCTCTGATAGCAGGAGTTGACGCGGTCCAGCATCATGGGCTGCCACTCTTCGTAATCTCCCGGAACTGCCGCCTCTCTTCCTGCATGTCCCCGTTCAATGGGGTCCCAGGAGCCGTGGCTTTCCAGGTTATTCTCTGCAATCATGTACAAACCGTATTTGTCACAGAGGGCATAAATTCTGGAATCGTTGGGGTAATGGCTGGTTCGGACTGCATTGATATTATTGCGCTTCATAGTCAGAACGTCTGTGAGAATTTCCTCATCCGACGCTGTCCGCCCCGTCTTGGAGCTGAACTCATGACGGTTCACGCCCTTAAAGACAATCCGCTTTCCATTGAGACACATGACATGATCTATCATCTCAAACCGCCGAAATCCCACGGGCTGAGAAATCACTTCAGAAATATTTCCCTCAGCATCTTTTACTTCCAGCAGCAGTTCGTACAGATTGGGTTCCTCAGCGCTCCACAGCATGGGCTCTTTCACAGGAATTGTCACCGTCGCATGTTCTCCCATCTCTGCTTCCGCCTGAGCTATCGTATCTTCCCCATCTCTCAGCATCATGGAGACCGTTCCACCTCCGCAGCCTTTCAGGCAGATTTCCAAATCTGCATTCCGGTATTCTTTGTCCAGCAAGGTCTTGACTCTAATATCCCACAGATGGGTTTTGGGCACCGTGTACAGATACACGCTGCGGTAAATTCCGGAAAAACGGAAGAAATCCTGATCCTCGCACCAGCTTCCAGCCGTCCACTTAAACACCTGGACTGCCAGCTTGTTTTCTCCCTCTGTCAGATAATGCGTCAGTTCAAATTCTGAGGGAGTGAAACTGTCCTCACTGTAGCCTACGTAATGTCCATTCAGCCACAATGCCATTCCGCTCTCCACACCTTGGAAAGAAATGTATACAGGCCTGTCCTTCATCTGCTCTGGAACTGTAAAATATTTCACATAGCTCGCAACGGGATTAAAGTAAGAAGGAATCTCTCCCGGTGTAATCTGCTCTCTTCCATCCCAAGGGTACTGTACATTGGCATATTGGGGCGCATCATATCCCTCCATCTGAATGTGGGCTGGAACTCTGATATCCGCCCAGTCCTTACAATTGTAATCGGCCGTCTCAAATCCTTTTATGACAGAGTTATAATTCTTGGCATAGGAAAACTTCCAGAGCCCGTCTAAAGAATAGCGGAAACTGGTATCTCCGTCTTCCAGTTCCTCCAGAGATTTGTAAC
Source organism: Lachnospiraceae bacterium (assembly GCA_022798035.1). Classification (GTDB taxonomy): domain Bacteria; phylum Bacillota; class Clostridia; order Lachnospirales; family Lachnospiraceae; genus Petralouisia. Next base: position 7,600 of record JAAWLS010000104.1, read on the forward strand.
AGACATGGTCTGAATGAGCTTCCATACAATTTTCTTTAAAAATAAGGGGATTTTTTACTTTTTCAAAATCAAACTGTGACATTTCATTACCTCCTGATTAAAATTTTTCATGCAAATTTTCTTTGGGCGCCTGTTTGTTCTTCTATAAGCAGACGCTTTCACGCTTTTGCATGACAAGGT
>JAAWLS010000105.1 GCA_022798035.1 Lachnospiraceae bacterium
TCAATTTTTCCCTCATCCGGTGAAAATACTCCTGCAATCGCTCTTAAAAGGGTGGACTTTCCACTTCCATTCTTCCCCACGATTCCCATAATCTCTCCTTTTGGAACCTGAAAAGAAATTCCCCGCACCGCCTCAAAAATGTCAACTTTGCTTTTTCTAAGACTCAAAAGACTTTTCCGGATAGAAATTTTATTCAGACTTCTGTACCGAATCTTTAAATCTTTCACGTCTATTACAATATTATTTCCCGTGTTTTCCATATTATTTTCCATTAAATCACCTTCACATAACTATTTTCGTATTTGTATATGATTCGCAGCCCTATGACAGACATTACACAACTTATGAGAAACCACATAAGCAGAAGTTTGCGGTGAGGCGCCTCACAGTAAATCATGGACATTCTCAAATCATTGAGAAACAGAGCCATAGGATTCAGTTTTAATAAAATAGAGCCATAGGGCTCTTTTACCCGGTTGCTGATAGAGTAAAAAATTCCCGACATATAGAATGCCAGCTGCAGCAAAACTGTAATCACATTTGACAAATCCTCCACAAAAACCCCAAAGTGAAGCATGATTGTGCTGACTCCAAACGTAAACATAATAAGGGTAATAAAAATTGGTATAATATAGAAGATATTCAAACTCAGGGGAACTCTGTACACCGCCATCATAATAGCCACCAGAATAAAAGAGATTGCCATTTTAAATCCGTTGGCATACATTTTCACAAAAATTAAAATATGTTTGGGAAGGTATACTTTAGACACGATGGCACTGTTGGCGCTCACAAGTTTCACGCTCTGCTTCACCGTTTTATCGAAAAATTTCCAAGCAGACAGGCCAATAAAGACAAATACTGGAAAATAAGGCTCCGAGGTCCGGAACACGATTACCGATATAAAAGTATACACCATCATAAAGAGCAGAGGGTCCAAAATCCACCAGAGCCAGCTCAGATGGGAATTTGCTATTTCTGATTTCAGCTCAGACTTGGCTGAGTAAATACTATACTTATAGTGCTTTTTCATGTCATTAATAAATCTTTTCATATTCTACCTCTATCATCCGTACTTATATCTTTTTGATTGCCTCGTAATTTCTCTTACAATTTTTTCTGTCAAAATAATCATAAAATTGAAGCACTCGTTCCCGATAGAGCTCCTCCATCTCAAAATTCTGCTCCAATACATGTTCCATCTCCAGCAGCAGAGCATCCAAATTCCGGCACACTCTGCCGAAACCGTCTCTCTCATACTGAAAATAGCCCTCCGGATAATGTCCTTTCCGGTACATCTCATAGTCAAACTGAAAATATAGAAGAGGTTTCTTCATATACGCAAAATCCATGGCAATACTGGAATAGTCTGTAATTAAAAAATTGGAACTTTTCAGCAGTTTCTGCACATCATATTCCGGCCATTTTGCCACCTTGATGTCCGAATGCTCCAGGGAAAAATACTCTGCATATTTCTGCATGTCCCTGTGGGGATAAAAAACTAATTCTACATTATATTTTTTTAGTAATTCATGGAGTCTGCGGCTTTTTAAAAATCCATTCCAGTTTTTGTAATATTCTGTGCTGGCAAAATCATCCACATTTTCATACTGATAAGATTTGGAAGTAGGAGTCCCAATCCAGTTCCTCCAGGTAGGCATCACCAGAATCTGGCGCTTCCCTTCACTGGTATCAAACAAGTTATCAAACCTGCAGAATCCAAGCTTCTCCACCCATCCTTTGGGATAGCCGAATCTCTGTTCCACATACTGGTATTCTGCATCCACCGCACACACAAAGAGACGCATTTTCGTGTGTTTATAATACAAAAATTCCATATCATCTTTGGTAATTCCATGCTGCAGAAAAATCCTGGTATTCTTATACAGTCCGTATACTTCCAGCAAATAGCAGACTGCTGCATTGGGTTTCCCACTCTTTTGAGAGCTGATATTCTTCTCCGCCGCCAGGTAATACACCCAATGGGTAAAACTTCCATACTGAATAACTCTTCCCAGTTTCTTCACCCGTCTATAATCTGGAGAATGCTTGTCAATGGCATAAACTGCTTCCTGCTCTGGATGTCTCTTCATGATGTAGCGAAACAGCCAATACCCATTATCCCTGGCCTCCTTCTCTGTATCACAAATCAGCCACAGATTTTTATGAGACCGCCGGAATACGAAAGACACAGGCAATGCCAGCAGAAACAATATAATATGATACAAATCCTTCCATTTCAATCTCTGGATTTTCTGCCATAAACTCTGTTCCATTTTTCTCCTTTCCACATTATACAGTTCTGATTACAATTATGCAACATTTTTGTAATATTTAAGACAACCTTACACTTATTTTGGATAACAGTTCAGCCATAGCCAATATTACGGGCGAATCATGCTTGCATGAATGAGCACATAATATTAGGCTATGAGCAGAACGCCATTTTATGAGCAAAGTTAGCTGCGAAGCAGCGAGAAAACGCTGGAAGCGTCTTTGCGAATGGCGGGAGGCTGAACTGTTACTATTTTTGTAACAGTTCAGATTCTTCTCCTGACAGCATTGAAAAGATAACAGCAAAAGTAATATCCGCTTCTTATCACAGGCAGTCTTTCACACCGACGATACATCCTCCAGGTTCCCCATACCGCATCCAATTTATTGGAAGAACGGCTGCCTCCATGTCTTCGATAGACAGACAGAGGTTCATTTATTCCATATGCCGTATACCCATGGCGCAGGATTTTCCACCAGGTAGCCGAGTCCTCTCCCCTGGCATTCAGCGGCATAAACAACACGCTGTCCGGTATCTGACGCCTGTCAAACATCACTGTTATCGTGGAGATTGTAGTATGTTTCAAAGCATATTTATAGTCTATTTTCTCTGGTATGCAGACAATTCTGCCGTTTCTCTTTCCGTCTGCTCCTGCAAATTCATACCCGGTAAAAGAAAAGGCACATCCTTTTTGCCGCATAAAACGAATCTGTTTTTCCAGCTTGTCCGCATCCCACAAATCATCTGCATCCAGATAGGCAAGGTATCTTCCCTGAGCTTTCTTGATTCCCCGGTTCCTAGCGTACGCCGGTCCCCGGTTTTCGGAATTCTGATAAAGATGCATTCGCTTGTCTTCTTTTAAATATTTCTCAATAACTGCCACGCTTTTGTCTTTTGAAGCATCATCCACGAAAATAACTTCCCAGTCTGCATAAGTCTGTTTCAGTACACACTGTATGGTTTCCTCAATGTACTGCTCAGAATTGTACACCGGAACCACAATACTGATTCGATTTTCTCTCAATTCCATATTGATATCTCCTAGGATTTCCGGATGGCTGTCCTCTGCTTTTTGTCAATTCCCTCCGTATTCTCCTTCTGAAAAATAATTTTAAATGTCATAAGCATCAACTTGATATCCAGCCATGCAGAATAAGTCTCTATATAAGTTAAATCCAATTTTAATTTATCATACGGTGTGGTATTGTATTTCCCGTAGATTTGAGCGTATCCTGTCAACCCTGCTTTTACTTTCAGGCGGAAACTGAATTCTGGAATCTCTGCCTCATATTCTTTGGCAATCACTTCCCGCTCCGGCCTTGGCCCCACGAAAGACATTTCTCCTTTCAGAATATTAAAAATCTGAGGCAGTTCATCAAAATGAGTCTGCCGGATAATTCTGCCTATGGGAGTAATCCTGTCATCGTCTTTTCTGGCGAGCTGAGCCCCATCCCGCTCTGAATCCATCCGCATACTGCGGAACTTGATAATCCGAAAAATTTCGCCGTCTCTGGTCAATCGCTCCTGAGTATAAAAAACTGGCCCTTTGTCGTAAAGTTTAATGCCTGCTCCAATCAAAATCAAAATGGGAGAAGATATCACAATGGCGGCCAGAGACAAAACAATATCCATAAGCCGTTTGACAAATCTCTGTTCAATGGTAAGACCTCTGTTTCTGGAAAGCATAAGGGGAGAGTCAAACAGATGGATTCGCTCCGTTCCCGTCAAAATGATATCTGAAATCTTCGGTGTGATATACGTTCTTTTACTCTGGTCAAAACAAAATTTTAAGATTGGATTGCGCATACTGGTGGGTAAATCACACAGCACCACCGCTTCATATTCCAAAATCCGTTTGTATAGCTCCTTATATCCCATATAAACGCTGGCCGTAGCGCAGACATTGTACTTGTCTTTTCTGGAATTTATTTTCCGAATCAAATCGTCCGGGGAGCGCTTTCCGTAAATGACAATCATCTTTCTGGGCGGATACAATCTGGTATAAATAAAACGCACCAGGTACACACCAGGCAGTATCACCAGAAGCTCCGCTCCATACAAAACCACCATAGGATGAATTGGCATATAGTCGTTAGCCACCAGACATACCTGCAGATATCCCACTGCATTGGCACAGAAAATAGCCAGCACCTGTGACAGACAGATATCCGTGATTCTCAAATATCCAATTTTATACCCGCCGAAAGTTCTGGTAAAAAAATACATAATCAGCACGTAAATTCCGATTACAGCCCAGTTTCCCTTGTTCCAGGGGCGGTTTGCCTTATCCATCATAGGATGGTATATGATATACCAGGTATATGCAAACATCAGCGCTTCCGCCGCCAGCATCATACAGTTGGCAGTCAGATTCAGCAGATGTTTATACTGCTCTCTTCTTCTCATATTTTATCCTTTTATCCATCCGCGGACTTTTCTCTTTACCCGTTCTTTGAACTTCGCCTTATCTGCTAAAAATACCGCGGTTTCTTCCTCCAGTATACTGATGCGATAGGAAACTGCTATCCTGCACTTTCCCTCAGGGATTTCTTTTATTATAATCTTTGCGTCAGAATTGTCAAATAAATAGCAGTTTTTTCCTATCTCGGCTCCGCTTGCTCTATATTCCGCCGAGACAGAATCCGCTCCATCTTCTATCCAGTTCAGTTTTAAGTCCTTCAATACGCACGGACTTAAAGCAGGGTCAATCCGCAGGCCTTTCACTCCATCCGGAAGAGAAATGTGACAGTTTACCTCAGAATCTAAATTCTGTTCTAGGAACCAGGACGTCTCCTCGGAAAATCCCTGTCCATAATCCGGATAAACCTGTATACGCCGCTTATCCATCTCCCCTAAAATCTCTCCCAGGGGAACTGCCGGTTTTCCCATATTGCGGTAAAGCTCTCCCACCGACACATAATTTCCTCTGATATATTTCTGGAAATTTCTCTCCATTTCTTCGTAAGTATTTCGCTTTTCATGAGAAATCCCATATCTCTCATAAAATTTCAAATTTTGATTTAATATTTTTCGCTTTGGGGATGTCTCTATATAATAATGCAGCGTCCGATACACGATATACTCCACTGGAACCGGAAAGAAAAATGTCCACTCATAATCCAGCACATGACATCTTCCATCCCCTGTCAACAGAATATTGGAAAAAATCAGGTCCACGTCTGCAGTGGAAACAGCTGGTTCCCCCTCCAGGCCCTTGGCCTCTCCAAAGACTTCCCGAAATTCCGGTGTCATCCGGAATGGCTCCGTGTCTACCCCCTTCCTGATAAATTCCGTCATCTCTTTTATCTTTTCTTCGGCCCGCTCTTTTTCTCCCTGTTCCAGCAGCCTGTCCAGCTCTTCCTCCAGAGTCGTTCCCTCCAGATAATCGAAATAGATTCTGTCTCCTTCCATCCGGCACTGATTGACCTGAAAGAATCCCTTTTTTTCCCAGAGCTTTTCCAATCTTTCTTTCGCCTGGGCTGTCTTTTGAATATGCTGCTCTCCCTGGGGATATTCCGCCATCTTATACAGTCCTGATTTTCCCGAATCCTCCCGCACCACACGGGTCTGAATGGCAAATTCCGGCGCTCGGCCGTCCGAGTATTTCGTATAGACAACATGTTCCGGGGATTTATTTTCTTTGCCGCCTTCTTTCACAACCTCCACAAAAAAAGAATTAGCGTACAGAGGAAACAGTCCATCTTCCAGCATCTGGTCGAATACTTTCCCCTCATCCATCAATACCAGACGCTTCCGGTCAAAATTACAGATATTTCTATTCAACTCTCCCTTTCTGGGCAGATATTCGTCGGAATATACAACAAAGGGAAATTTATAATCAGGATATGGATAATAAAATTTATAATTCAAACAGCCGCATTCTCTCAAAAGCCTCTCCAGCTCCGGCTTGCTGAAAGTACGGACGCCCTCCGTATTCTGATACCCCTCCAGACCTTCAAAAAAAGTTCCTGTGTGGTCCTCTGTACAGCCTGCCCAATATTTCAACCCCATTTTATTCTCAATGGCGATTAAGAGCCTGCCTCCCGGTTTCAGATGTTCCATAATGGTAGTGAGAAATCCATGATAAGGTTTGTCTCCGCCAATATATCCTTTTCCATATTCAAAGACGCCGATTAAGGTGGCGTAGTCGAAATCCTTCTCCAAATTTTTCTCAATATCCTGGAAATTACCCACGCAAATTTTGATGTTATCACGCTTCTGATTGCGGGTTCCATTAATCATACTGCGCTTTTTTGACAAGTCAATGCAGGTCACTGACTGGACCTGGGCCGCGGCCGCCCCCGTAACGGCGCCGCAGCCAGAACCGATTTCCAGAACTTTTGCCTCTTTTTTGAAAGGATACCAGCTGATAATATTGCCTCTCTCATGGGCAAGATGATACATCACTGCCCAGTCCTGCTCTCTGGCAATCACTTCGTTGTAGGCCTCTTCCGGATACCTTTTTGCCAGTTCCAGAATCCGGTCCTCTACTTTTCCGTCACTGTATAAATCCTCTCCTGGATAGCAGGACATATCCAGACACACATTTCCAATTTTTTCCATCCTGATTTAACCTCCGTAACGCCTCCTGCAGAATAGTAATTTTATCTTCTGTCTCCATTCCATTTCAAAAGCTCATCAAAATTTCTGCCTGCAGAACAGTAATTTCATCTTCTGACGCTTATATCTGTTTCAAAGAAAAATCTGCCTTGGACAAAGTGAAATTCGGATTGTAATAAGGGTCTCCCTCGTCCATAAAGTCCTTCCACTTTGTGACAAAATAATTCATTTCTTTATAATAGCGCTCTTGTTTCTCCGGGGAATCTTCCAGCCCCCTGGATTTTGATTCGTAATGGTAGAGCTCCGCAAAAGGATTGTATACTATCAGCTTTCCAAGTTTTCTGACTTTCATACAATAATCAATATCATTAAAGGCAACCACCAAATCTTCTGTCAAACCGCCTGCCTGCTGATAGACTGACTTTTTCGTCATCATACAGGCGGCCGTCACTGCACTGTAATTCTGAGCACAGATAATCCTGGAAAAATATCCATTCTCATTTCCTTCAAATCCGATAAATGTGTGTCCTGCAATCCCGCCAAATCCAATCACCACGCCAGCGTGCTGAATGGTATCATCCTCATAGTAGAGCCTTGCCCCCGTCACTCCTACTTCCTCCCGCATACAGGGAGACAGCAGCTCCCAGAGGCAGTCCGGGTGAATCATCTCCGTGTCATTGTTCAAAAGAAGCAGATATTCTCCTTTTGCATATTCTGCCCCAAAATTATTGATAGCCGAATAGTTAAATTCTCCCTCCCAGTAGACCACCCGGACTTTTTCATTTTCCGCTTCTAATTTTTTGTAATATTCAAAGGTCTCTGGCAGTTCACTGTTGTTTTCTATGATAATATACTCATAATTTCGATAAGAGGATTTTCCTTCA
>JAAWLS010000106.1 GCA_022798035.1 Lachnospiraceae bacterium
ACGGGAACCAGCGGGCTCTTGAGATGGCAGAGAAAACATTAATGCAGATGTATCGGGGAGGAATCTTTGACCATATTGGAGGAGGATTTTCCAGGTATTCCACAGATGATTATTTTTTGGTGCCCCATTTTGAAAAAATGCTATATGACAATGCCCTGCTTCTCATGAGTTATGCGCAGGCTTTTTCTATTACTCAAAAAGAGGAGTATCAAAAAGCAGCACGAAAAACAGCCCAGTATATCCGCCGGGAAATGACAGATTCCCAAGGAGGATTTTATTCGGCTCAGGATGCGGACAGCGACGGAGTGGAGGGAAAATACTATACATTTTCCTATGAAGAGCTGACGTTGCTGCTGGGCAGGTCTGTGGGAAGAAAATTCAACAAATATTTTAACATTACCAGGAAAGGAAATTTTGAGGGAAAAAGTATACCGAACCGCTTGGAGCACGGACAGGAGAAAGAGAATGCACATCCGTCATGGGAGCATGAGAAATCTCATACAGAGCCGGAACGGCTTCTGCCCAAAGTGTATATTTACCGAAGACAGAGAAACGGAATTTTTTTGGATGATAAAATTCTTACCTCCTGGAATGGACTTATGATTGGAGCTTTTGCCAGAATGTTTCGTGTGTTTGGACAGGAATACTATTTGAATCAGGCAAAAGCGGCCTGTCGTTTTCTGGAAAGTCATCAGGAAGAACCTGAGATGCTGTTTGTAAGTTACCGGGCCGGAAAGTGTCAGGGCAGGGGATTCTTGGAGGATTATGCATTTTATGCATTTGGACTTTTGGAACTTTACGGCGCGTCATTGGAGATAAATTATCTGGAACGGGCAGTTAAATATTGTAAGAAGGCGGTTGAGCTCTTTGGAGATGAGAAACAAGGGGGCTTCTTTTTGTATGGAAGGGAAAATGAGCCTCTTATCACCGTGTGCAAGGAGACCTACGACGGAGCCATTCCAAGCGGCAACTCAGTTATGGCTTATAATTTTGTAAAATTATGGCAGATTACCGGAGAAAAAGAATGGAAAAAGCAGGTCGAGAGGCAGTTGAATTTTCTGGCGTCTGCAGCAGAGAATCATCCGGCTGGGTACAGTTTCTTCTTGCTGACATGTCTGCGGTATCAGAACCCTCCCCGGCACATTGTATGTGTTTTGAAAGAAGAAAAAGATTTGAAGGAGCTGAGAAAAAGATATGGAGGAGAGGGAGATATTCTGATTTTGAGAAAAGAAAAGGGAGATTACAAAAAAATAAATGGAAGAACAACGCTGTATATCTGCGATGATTGTGTCTGCAGGCCGCCGATAAATCTGTAATGTTGTAAATATTCCTTGTGATACCTTTTCAAAAGATGTATAATATCCACATGCATTGCAAGGATAACAGAATTGGAAAAGGAGTACGGGAATGTCAGCAGAATTTGAAGTAACGCTTACAGATAAAGATATGTATCGGTTTAACCTGTATCATGCCTACCATGGATTTCAGGGAGTTATTGCAACCCTGGTAGGAATTTGGGTTTTGGTTATGGCGGTTATCACTTTTGAGAAAGTGGGGATTATGTATACCATATTGTATCTTGTATTTGGAGTTGTATTTCTGGTATATGTGCCGGTCAGCTTGTATTTGCGCTCAAAACGTCAGATACAGGCTTCTGCAGTTTTAAAACAGGCCCTCCGCTACCGGGTGGACGACGATGGAATCCATGTATTTCAGGGAGAGGAGACGGCAGACCTGCAGTGGAAACAGATTTATAAAATAGCTGCCACCAAGAGCCATCTCTTAATTTACAGCAGCAGGGTAAATGCCTATGTAATTCCAAGAGAGGCAGTGGGAGACCAGTATGAGACAGTGGTGGGCCTTGCAGTGAATCATTTGGAAGGGTACCGTCTGAAATTAAATCCTTTTTCTATTTAGGGAAAGCATTTGAAAAAAGACAGTGTCACACAGAAAGATTGAGGATGATATGCAGATAAAAGAAACGTTTTCTCCAGAAGAGACATTCCGGTTCGGGCAGAAGCTGGGAGAACAGGCGCAGCCCGGGGAAATCTATACGCTGGTGGGTGATTTAGGTACTGGAAAAACAGTTCTGACCCAGGGAATCGCCAGTGGTCTGGGAATCACAGAGCCCATTTGCAGCCCTACTTTTACTGTGGTACAGGTGTACGAAGAAGGCAGAATGCCCCTGTATCATTTTGATGTGTATCGGATTGGAGATATGGAAGAGATGGAAGAAATCGGATATGAAGATTACTTCTACGGCCAGGGGTTGACAATGATAGAATGGGCGAATCTGATTCAGGAAATTCTTCCGGATTGTCACAGAGAGATTCGAATTGAGAAAGATTTGGAAAAAGGATTTGATTATCGCAGAATTGTAATAAGCGGGGGAAATATATGAAAATTTTAGGACTGGACAGCTCCGGACTGGTGGCAGGCGTGGCAGTTGTGGAGGACGATAATCTGCTGGCGGAATATACAGTCAACTATAAAAAGACTCATTCTCAGACACTGCTTCCTATGCTGGATGCAGTTGTGAAGATGATAGAGCTGGATATAAATACGATAGACGCCATTGCTGTGACAGGGGGCCCCGGCTCTTTTACAGGCCTGCGGATTGGTTCCGCCACAGCCAAAGGTCTGGGATTTGCCCTGAAAAAACCTCTGATACAAATACCAACCGTGGATGGACTTGCCTATAACCTTTACGGCAGTAAAGATATGGTATGCCCCATTATGGATGCCAGAAGGAATCAGACTTATACTGGGTTGTACGAGTTTACAGAAGATGGAATGGAAGTACTGTTAGCGCAATGTGCAGTGGAAATCAGTGAAATCATAGAGAAGATAAATGAGCGAAACCGTTCCGTGATATTTTTGGGAGATGGTGTTCCAGTATTTCGAAATTATATACAGGAGCACTGCCAGGTGTCCTTTTCTTTTGCCCCGGCGCATTTGAACAAACAGCGGGCGGCGGCGGTGGCGGCGCTGGCATTTACGTATTATCAGGAAGGAAAAATTGAAACGGCGGCAGAACACAGGCCAGATTATCTGCGCCTGTCCCAGGCAGAGCGGGAGCGGCTGGCCCAGGAGCACTCTGAAAAAGCAGATTCCTAGCCAGTCCAGGTCAAAAGTATTTTTTATACTGGAGTCAGAGATGGGGACTGCGGTATCAGACAGGTGAACATATGAAAGAAAATCAATTTCAGTTTCGAAAAATGGAAGCAGAGGATATTCCCGCTGTTGCTTCCCTGGAAAACCAGCTGTTTACCAGGCCGTGGTCGGAACAAGCTTTCCTGCAGGCTATGGAACAAGACACATTGTTTGTAGTAGTATTGGATGGTAATACTATAGTGGGATACAGCGGAATGTATTGTTCTCTGCCAGAAGGAGAAATTACCAATGTTGCAGTAGCCCCTTCCAGACACAGGCAGGGAATTGGACGTATGCTTCTCAGCTATTTGCTGAAGCAGGCAGAAGAAAAGGGGATATGCCGTATTATTCTGGAGGTGCGGATATCCAACAGAAAGGCTATCGGCCTATATAAAAGTATGGGATTTCAAAATTGCGGGATTCGGAGAAATTTTTACGAAATGCCCAGAGAAGACGGAATCGTAATGGTACTTGAAAATTGACAAAGAACATTTTTGAACAGGGAGGATTGCTGCAGTGCAGCAGTCCTTGGATAGAATTCCCTCTTTTAAAGAGTATGCCGTGTTCGCTATAATAGAAAAAAGGGCGGAAACATCCTTTTTGAGCCTATGATATTTGGGAAAATACGCGGTATTTCAATGCAATTAAGGGAGGACGGCAGATGAAGACAGAGAAACAGGAGATTGTATGTAATTGCTGTAAAAAAATAATGGGAAGAACAGATAAGATTCCCGTGGTGGAATATCTTCATGTGGAAAAAGAGTGGGGATATTTTTCAGAGAAAGATGGAGAAAAGCAGGAATTTGACATTTGCGAATCCTGCTATGATAAATGGGTGAAAAGTTTCCAAATTCCCATAGTGAGTAAAGAGGTTACAGAGTTAGTCTGAAAGGAAATAGTATGTTAGACGTTTGTTTATTAGGAACTGCAGGGATGATGCCGCTGCCTTATCGCTGGCTCACTGCGTTGATGACACGGTATAATGGAAGCAGCCTTTTAATCGACTGCGGGGAAGGCACCCAGATTGCCATGAAAGAAAAAGGCTGGAGTGCAAAGCCAATTGATATCATATGCTTTACCCATTATCATGCGGACCATATCAGCGGACTTCCGGGACTTTTGCTTACCATGGGAAATTCTGAGCGGACAGAACCGCTGACTTTGGTGGGCCCAAAAGGGCTGGAACGTGTGGTGAATGCACTTCGTACCATTGCCCCTGAACTGCCTTTTGACATTCGCTATATAGAATTAACGCAGCCAGTGGAGCATTTGGAAGAGCGGGGATATCACATCACTGCCTTTCGGGTGAATCATAATGTGGTGTGTTATGGATACACTATTGAGATTCCGCGGGCCGGGGAATTTCAGGTGGATGCTGCTGTGGCTCTTGGGATTCCCAAGAACTGCTGGGGCAGGCTGCAGAAGGGAGAAATTCTTACGATAGACGGTGAGACATACACTCCGGATATGGTGCTGGGGGCGCCCAGAAAGGGAATCAAATTAACTTACTGTACGGATACGAGGCCGGTGCCATCTATTACGGAAAATGCCCAAAATGCCGATTTATTGATTATAGAAGGAATGTATGCGGAAAAGGAAAAAGAAGCCAAAGCCAGACAATACAAACATATGACTTTTTATGAGGCGGCGGAAATTGCAAGAGATGCAGAGGTTTCGAGGATGTGGCTTACCCATTTCAGTCCTTCGCTGGTACGGGGAGAGGATTATATGGATGAGGTACGCCGTATTTATCCAAATGCACAGCTTGGAAAAGACGGCAAAACGCTGGAATTAGATTTTGAATAAATTCAGGGGGTATTTTACGTTTCCGGATATATGGAGCAGCAGTTAGGGGATAAGCAGGGGAAGGGAGGAATATTGTATGAAAAAGAGCAGTCTGAAAACAAGTATCATAGTGATTCTCTGTGCAGCTTTGTGCCTGGGATATTATTATTATTTGTCTCACCGCGATACTGGGAAAGAAGGCGAAATGTCGGAGGTGGAGATGATTGTCTCCAAAGATTTGGAGAATTCTTATCCCAAAACAGCCCGTGAGGTAGTCAAATTTTACAATCGTATCTTAGAGTGTTATTACAGCCGGGAATACAGCGAGGAGCAATTGGCAAGAATGACAGAGCAGGCCAGGCTCCTGATGGATGAGGAGCTGAGACAGAATAATCCTTCAGAGAGCTATTTAGAATCTGTAAAAGCAGATATTAACAGCTACGTGGAGGACAAAAAAAGTATTTCTGATGTGAACGTGGAAGGAAGCAAAGAGATTGAGTACAAGACGAAAAACGGGCAGGATTATGCCTATGTGGACGTATCATATTTTCTGAAAAACAGAAAAGGCGATAAGAAATCCGGACGGAGCAGCCAGACTTATATTTTGCGGAAGGATGAAGACAGCAAATGGAGGATATTGGGATTTTATCAGGAATAAACAAAGAAACAGACAAAGAAACGGTAATACTGGCAATTGAGAGTTCCTGTGACGAGACGGCGGCTGCCGTGGTCAAAAATGGAAGAGAAGTATTGTCTAATATTATTTCTTCTCAGATTGATTTACATACCCTGTATGGAGGGGTGGTGCCTGAAATTGCTTCCAGAAAACATATAGAGAGAATTAATCAGGTGATTGAAGAAGCTTTGACCGAGGCAGGCATGGCACTTGAGGATATGGATGCTGTAGCAGTTACTTATGGGCCAGGTCTTGTAGGAGCGCTGCTTGTGGGAGTAGCAGAAGCAAAGGCCATTGCCTATGGGGCAGGTAAGCCTTTGATAGGAGTACATCATATTGAAGGCCATATCAGTGCAAACTATATCGAAAATAAAGACCTGGAGCCGCCGTTCTTATGTCTGGTGGTGTCTGGGGGACACACCCATTTAGTCAAAGTGACAGATTACGGCGTTTATGAAATTCTGGGGCGGACCAGAGATGACGCGGCAGGAGAAGCCTTTGATAAAGTGGCGCGGGCAATAGGGCTGGGCTATCCAGGCGGACCCAAAATTGAGAAGGCTGCTCAAAAAGGGAATTCGGAGGCTGTCACATTTCCCAAAGCAAAAGTGGCGGAGAATCCTTACGATTTCAGTTTCAGCGGGGTGAAGTCTGCAGTGCTTAACTATATCAATGGATGCCGGATGAAAAATATTCCGATTGCGGCAGAAGATATAGCGGCATCTTTTCAGAAAGCAGTGACAGAGGTATTGATTGAACACGCAATGCTGGCGGCAGAGGAATTTCAAATGGATAAATTTGCCATTGCAGGAGGTGTGGCCTCCAACAGTGCCCTGCGCACCGGAATGGAGAAAGCATGCGCAGAACGAAACATAAAGTTCTTTCATCCGTCGCCTGTATTCTGCACAGATAATGCGGCGATGATTGGTACAGCGGCTTACTATGAATATCAGGCCGGGAGAAGAGACGGATGGGATTTGAATGCCGTGCCTAATTTGAAACTGGGGGAAAGAAGATGACAGAGAAAAAATATGCGGCTATTGTCCTTGCGGCGGGAAAAGGAGCCCGCATGGACAGTACTGTGCCGAAACAATATTTGGAATTGGAAGGGAAACCGATTCTTTATTATTCACTACTTGCATTTGAAAACAGTATGGTAGACGAAATTATTCTTGTGGCTGGGAAAGAGGATATAGAATACTGTCAGAAAGAAATTGTGGAGAAATACGGTTTTGCCAAAGTCAGTAAAGTGACAGCAGGAGGAAAAGAGAGGTACCACTCTGTATTTTCCGGGCTCCAGGAGTTAAAAAGAGAAGCATGCGTCCCGGATTATGTGATGATACACGACGGGGCACGTCCTTTGGTGGATGAGGCAATCATTCTGCGCAGTGCAGAAGCAGTGGAAGAATTTCAGGCATGCGTGGCAGGAATGCCAGTAAAAGACACAATAAAGATTTTAGATGAATATCTTTTTGCTGTTGAGACGCCAAAGAGAGAATACGTCTGGCAGATGCAGACACCTCAGACTTTTGAATTTTCTTTGATTTATGAGGCATATGAAACATTGATTCACCGTGAAAATGCAGGGGAAGTTTTTCATGTGACAGATGATGCAATGGTTGCAGAGCTTATATGCCAGAAGAAGGTGAAACTGGTAGAGGGGTCTTACCGGAATATAAAGATAACTACGCCGGAAGACTTGAAATTAGCAGAGGTACTACTGCATATTTCGTAGCAGTTTGACCCGTGTTATTGGCAAAGTTAGAAGTGATTCAAAGAAAAATAAAAAAACTATTGACATTGGAGAAATATTTTGCTAGAATCATACATGCGCTGTTAGGAAACAGGCAATTCGGAGAGGTGTCCGAGTGGTTTAAGGAGCTGGTCTTGAAAACCAGTGATTCCGAAAGGGACCGTGGGTTCGAATCCCACCTTCTCCGTTTTACAGGAATCAGAATAGCAGCGAAAAGAGCTTAATAGTAAATTACTATTCTGCCGCATGGAGAAGTACCCAAGCTGGCCGAAGGGACACCCCTGGAAAGGGTGCAGGTCGTTAATAGCGGCGCGAGGGTTCAAATCCCTC
>JAAWLS010000107.1 GCA_022798035.1 Lachnospiraceae bacterium
TGTCCAATCAGATGGATAGACAGAATCAGGATTGAGATATATGTCCATTCTGAGGGGTACTAAAAACTTTCCGTGTCCATGCCTATGGGTACATTATATCTTGGTGCCTTGTTTTGATACAGTTTTGGACTTAACAAGGCACTAGCTTTTCAGGTTTTTGCGAAAACATTATTGTATGGAATTCCTTCACCAGGGTATATAGTTGGCCTAATTGTGGATATTTTTCTAAAGCCTACCCATGTTGAGTGTGTCGTGTTGATGTCACGGGTGGAAAAGTAGGTATGTGAAAAGACTTTGATTTCAAGGGATTTGTGGCATTTAAGTGCGATTTTACGGCGTTTTCAATCTTGTCAAATGCCGTAAAATTAAGGCTTAGGAAACATATCGAATGGCATAGTTGAGTTGACAGAATGGATATATTATAGGGTTGTGTAGACAGGATTATTGTGGTTGACAGGATTGATGCAGGGACTAATCACTATTTGAGAAAAACTATTAATGATAATTAGTCTAGAACGGATAGGTGAGAAAATATGCAAAATAATCCAAAGGTTCATTACATTCCTGCAAACCCTCCTAAGAGAGAAAAGAGAGTCTGATTTGCTTCGTTGGTACCCCAATCTTTGATGCTTTCTACACTGAGTATTGGAATGATGATGGGTGGCATCGCCAGGAGCGCAAGTGTGATCGCCGATCTTCTGCATTTTCCCATGCTGATTTTCTCCAAGACTACCCTGCCTTTTAAAGTGATGACGGAGATCATGCAAAAAGCTATCATTATATTCCCTTTAAGCCAGGGTATCTATCCTATGAACGCGGCATTCCTCAGCTTGGTGGTCGAACCTTTTTGCCTGTTAATCATCATAATGCTGTGCGTTGCTTTGACCAGTTCGGGAATCACAATAAAATGTTCTAAATGGGAGTAATTCTCAATTACTAATGCGTCTGGGTCTTGGAACGATATTCAACTTGACTATGTGCGTAATGTAGGGCAATATACTCATGGTCAAGAACTGTTTTAAACAGCGCCAGTTTTGCTCATAAGAGAGGCAACAACAGGTTGATTGTGTGCATTCATATTGGAATGTATAATAATAGATAGGAGGGATGTATTAATGGAAACAAAGGATGCAATTTTAGAATTGCGACGATATTTAAACCTATCTCAAAATGAATTTGCAGAAAGGCTGTTTGTCACAAGGCAAGCTGTTTCCCGCTGGGAAAATGGAGACACCATACCCGATACTGGCACTTTGAAGTTAATTGCCAAAACATTTGATGTGTCAGTGGATTATTTATTGGGGCTCCTTATCGGCCAGTGCCAAAGTTGTGGAATGATTTTGGTAAAGAATAGCGACAAAGGGACGGAGTGCGATGGGAGCAAATCAGAGGAATACTGTACATTTTGTTACCAGAAGGGAGAATTCGTGCAGGAGCTTTCTATAGAAGAATTGGTCGAGCATAATTTGATGGACTTAGATAACTGGAACAGAACAAATGGTCTTAATTTGACTAAACAAGAGGCAAGGACTGCTCTGTTGAGTTTCTTGCCATCACTTAAACGCTGGAAGAAGGAAAATAAGCCGGAATAAGGCTGAAAATAGCTTTGTATGCGCATGATGTAATTTTATGCACATTCTTAGCTTCTGAAATATAAAAACGAGGTGCATAACATGAAATATACTTGTACTCTTATATCCGTGGCAGACATTAACGCTGCGAGAAAATTTTATGAAGATTTGTTTGGATTAGAGGTGTTCCAGGATTATGGCAGAAACATTGCTTTTACCTGCGGTCTGGCATTGCAGCAGGATTTTGACGGGCTTGTGGATCTGCCAAAAGAAAAGGTATTAAGGAAATCCAACAATGCGGAAATCGTCTTTGAGGAACAGGACTTTGACGGTTTTCTGAACAAGTTGAAAGAATACTCGGATATTGAATATCTGGGAGAAGTAATCGAGCATAGTTGGGGCCAACGGGTAATCCGGTTCTACGATTTAGACGGCCACATCATTGAGGTCGGCGAGGATATGAAAATGGTGATAAAGCGTTTCCTTGCTACCGGTATGACGATGGAAGAAGTTTCTATGAAAATGGACGCTTCTATTGAGGATTTGACAAAACTTCTAAACAGCTAATGCATAATGGACGAATAAACAAACCTAATTTTTAGATGAGGAATATGATGCTTAAAAATATACCATCTCATTCAACTATGACTGAATTGCTTGGACAATCCTTGCTTGAAGTTTGGCAAGCGTTATGTCTGGCTATTGATGAAAAATACGATATGGAACGGATATTCATTGCAGGTTTTAATAACAGGAATAAAAACTCTTAAGAATAAAGTGATTGATCATGAATAATTTACATAACATTATAAATTTACTGCTACGGCAGCTGTCTTTGGAGCGATTACTTTGCTTGATTGTGATGTAATAATTCGATATGCAAAAAGTGCGAGTCGTAAAGAAGCAGTGTTCTGATCCTTTAGCCTGAAAGACTGCCAGAAAACAAATTGGTGACCAACGGCGGCAAGTGAAAATATCAGTACTAAGCTGATGATCGGAATTTCGAATACTGTTCGAAAGATCGTTGTAATGTAACTGCGGGATTGAAATATAAAGCGAAAGGAATGACAAATCAATGAAAATCAAAAAATGCAAAAAAGAGTCCTTTGTCGTAATTGGAAAAGAGGGTTCAACATCGGACGGAGAGGACTTTATTCAAAAGCTGTGGGACGATGCCAATTCCCATTTTGGAGAAGTTTCGCATCTGGCAAAGAAAGACGAAAACGGGAACATCAACGGGATATGGGGCGCAATGTCCGATTTCTCCCGATCCTTCCGGCCTTGGGAAGACTTCAGTAAAGGGCTTTATCTTGCGGGAGTAGAGTGCAATGAGGACGCAGAAGCCTCCGCTGGCTGGACAAAATGGGTGATTCCCGGCTATGAGTATATCTATGCGGAACGTGAAAATGACGGCGTTTTTCCTGAAGTAATACAATATCTGCAGGAGCATGACATTGCATTAGTCGGAGCCGTCCATGATTTTACGTGCCCTCAGACCGGGAAAGAATATATGTTTTTCCCGATAAGAAAGTTGTAAAAAAGAGAATTTGCGGAGGAAAATAGAATGAAATCTATCTGTGGAATTAATTGTATGAACTGTGAATTAAGCGGCGCTTGTAACGGGTGTGCGGCAACAGAAGGTCGCCCCTTTGGAGCAGAATGCCTTGTTGCACAATGCTGTAAAAAAGGCAAGGCAGAGTTAAGCGAATTAAAAGGAAAGCTGATTTCGGCTTTCAATTCGCTTCATATTTCGGATATGGAAGAAGTAACAGAGCTGAATGCGCTGAAAGGTTCCTTTGCCAACATTGAATATACCCTTCCCAACGGTCAGACTGTAAAGTTTTGGGATGATAACAAGATTTATTTGGGGAATCAGCTGCATAAAAAGGACAGCGACAGGTGCTATGGGATCATTGCTGATGAGAAATATCTCATGGTGTCTGAGTATAGCGGCTTTGGAGCTGATGCGGAGATTATTGTGTTCAAACGATGGAACTGAACAGCAAAAAAGAATGGAGGGACGTACAGTGAAAAGTTCAACACTAACAGCACAATTTCCCTGCGACTGTAAAACAGTCTGGGATATTGTTACAAATAATGAGAATTTTGAATGGAGGAGTGACTTGTCCAAAATTAAAATAATTGATGAAAATCGGTTTGATGAATATACAAGGAATGGATTTGTAACACATTTTCGGATTACTGCAAAAGAGCCATACCGAGAATACCGCTTTGATATGGAAAATCAAAACATGAGAGGTCACTGGAGCGGCATATTTGAGAGCTGCGATGGTGGTACGCAGATTATTTTTACAGAAGAAGTCCAGGTGAAGAACCCGATTATGAATCTGTTTGTAAAGGGGTATCTGAAAAAGCAACAGACCAAGTACATTACTGATCTCAGAGAAGTGATAGAAAAATTGTAAGCTTGTGATGGGTTGTATACGGATAGTTTTCAGATAGATTGCAGAAATCTTTTAATAAGTGAAACCTAAAGTAACGATATTAACGGAGGTTTCGGTAAAAACGCATAAATCTGGGAAGTAGGATTTCTAAGTTTCCATAAAATTAACTTAGTTGATATTGTGCTTGTAGTATGGTATAATAAAACTATCCATTATAGCACCATAGTTTGTTTGGTGTAATAATTAAAGAATAGAGGAATGCTGATGACAATATATAAGACTTCAGAGGTTGCAAGTATTATCGGAGTACACCCAAATACTGTTCGCTTGTATGAAGAATGGGGGTTAATATCCAAACCGGAACGCCTCGAAAATGGTTATCGTATATTTACAGATCTTCATATCCGTCAAATGCAGCTGGCTCGTATTGCCTTTCAGATTGAACTCTTGCAAAATGGATTGAGAAAGAAAATAGTCGAAACGGTAAAGACTGTTGCAACCGGTGATTACATAGGGGCAATTCGTTTAACAAACGAATATATAAATATGATTGATAAAGAGTGTTTTAATGCGGAAGATGCAATTAAAATAGTGCAGAACATTTTGCATGGTGAAGAAACCATTAATACTGTTTTTATGAAACGAAAAGAGGTTTCAGAATACTTGGGTATATCAATGGATGCCTTACGGAATTGGGAAATGAATGGTCTATTAACGGTAAAACGCAAAGAAAATGGTTATCGAATTTACACAGATGATGATATAAAACGTCTGAAAATTATTCGTTCTTTGAGGTGTGCAAATTACTCCTTTGAAGCTATTTTGCATATGCTTCGGCAATTATCACAAAACCCTAATACAGATATTCGTTATGCATTGAACATTCCCAAGCAAACAGACGATATTATTTCAGCTTGCGACAGGCTTATCCTTTCTCTTTCAAAGGCAAAGAAAAATGCAAAGACTATTCTGGATATGTTATATGAAATGAACAAAGAAATAGTTTGATTTTCTTTAAGTTGCCCCCGCCTAAGAGGCGGGGGCATAAGTCGTGGTTATAAATCAGAGTTGAATTGTTGTTTTTCGAATGAATTGTGATGAGTTTGTGTTCATATTATGAAAGTTTGTCTTTATAAACCCTCCACTTTACCACCAATGTTAGGATTGGTGGTAAACTTTTATTTGTAAAGGAGGTAATTACTATGCAGGAAGCGATTAAAGTTGAGCATTTATCAAAATCTTATGGAAATTTGAAAGTGATAGATAATCTTAATCTATCAGTCAAATCCGGTACAGTTTACGGTCTGCTTGGGGCAAATGGGGCTGGTAAAAGTACAACTATCGAATGTGTATTGGGAATAAAGAAAGCAGATACCGGTACAGTTTCTATTCTTGAACACGATCCCCAAAAAGATAGGACTCATTTATTTCAGAAAGTGGGTGTACAATTTCAGGAAAGCAGTTATCAAGCGGAAATTAAAGTTGGAGAACTGTGTGAAGAAACAGCGTGCCTCTATAAGAATCCCGCTGATTGGCAAAAGCTATGTAGGGAATTTGGAATTGGAGACAAGCTGAAATCCGAAGTAAAGAATCTCTCAGGCGGTCAGCGTCAGAAACTATTTATTGTTCTTGCACTCATTCCGAATCCAGAACTGGTATTTTTGGATGAGTTAACAACAGGACTTGATACAAAAGCTCGCAGAGAAGTATGGAAAATGTTGTCCAAATTGAAAGACGAAGGATTAACAATTTTTCTAACATCGCATTTTATGGATGAAGTAGAGGTTCTTTGCGATGAAATATGTATTTTAAAGAAAGGTAAGGCTGTGTTTTATGGAACGGTAGACCAGGCCAAAGAGCAAAGTGGTTGCACTAACTTTGAAGAAGCATATCTTTATTTTTCCGGTGAGGAGGCAGAGGCTGAATGAATTCTTTTAAAACGCTTTTAAAAAACGAACTGAAACTGAATATTAGAAATATGAATATGGTTATTTTTGCAATCATAATCCCCGTTATTGTTTTGATTGTCCTGGGGTTCATTTATGGATCCAAACCAGCTGCGGAAGGAATGGAATACACTTTTCTTGAGCAATCTTTTGGCGCTCTCTGTACGATTTCAATTTGCGCAGGGGGATTGATGGGTCTTCCGCTTGTTGTATCAGAATATCGTGAACGGAAAATTCTGAAACGTTTTCGTGCTACGCCTGTAAGCCCAACAAAATTATTAGCAGTGGAATTTACGATTTATGTTTTATATTCAATTGCTTCTATGCTTAGCTTGTTTTTGGCAGCAGTGGCGTTTTGGGAAGTAAGGTTACATGGTAATTTGTTGGCGTTTTTGGGCAGCTGGTTTCTTACGCTTATATCAACTTTAAGTATTGGTATCATGGTGGGTGGTATAGCCAAAAACACGAAAACAGCAAGTATGATTGCTTGTATCCTCTATTTCCCAATGTTGATTTTTTCAGGAGCTACACTTCCTTTTGAGGTGATGCCCGGAATTATGCAGAAAATTGTAAGTGCCTTTCCATTAACACAAGGTATACAGCTTATGAAAGCAACTTTTCTTGGGTTGCCGGTGAGTACCGAAGTGGTAACGCCTATTTTGATAATGTGTGCTATTACTATATTATGCTTTGGAATTTCGATTCGTTATTTCAAATGGGAGTAAGATAAGAATAATGATAGAAAGTGGAGGTGATAGCATCGGACGGATACTGATTGTAGAGTTTACGGAGCAAGATGGTTCAGCATTTGATGAAGTAATGCAGGTTTTAAATCAGCATCCAAATTTTGAACAACTTCAGCTTAAAAATATGCCGATGCTGTCGCTTCCAGGACTTGATATTTATCCTGACCGCCGAAAGGTATATCGCAACAGCAATGAAATCAATCTGACAACAAAGGAATTTGAAATTTTTTATCTATTGGTGATAAATAAAGGACGGGTTCTTACATATGACCAGATATATCATAAAGTGTGGAATGAGGATGCCATCGGCAATGAAAAGAATGCTGTAAAATGCCATATCCGTAATATTCGTGATAAACTGGATGCAACTATCCCAAAAGCACCATTCGTAATAAAATGTGTCCGTGAAGTTGGATACTGTTTTGAAGTGAATGCTGAATAATATCAATATATAAACAGCGGTTTGAGAAATCAGCCGCTGTATTTTTTTTGTTTTTTATGTGTCGAAACTTGCGTTTTCCTACACCGCTCTTACTCCGTGCCTACACTTTCGCTACTCTTCAATACTATATAATTTCCTCGTAGACAAGTTATCAGGGGAAAGTTAAACTAAATGCTGTGTATCCCCAGAAAGAGGATACCATGAAACGAATCAGAGCAGGGGCAGGCAGTCTGACGCACAAAATAAAAATACATATTTTTGATATACATACCGCAGTCCTTGAGGGGATTGCGGTATTTTTTTATTCGACACAATTTCTATTATCCCCTACTTACATCCTAAAATCCAATCATATTTTTAATACAAGCGCATCTGCCTTACGGTGGGTGCGCTTTTTCTTTGTCATAAAATGTCCGTTCTTGACATCTTATCGTTCCCGTGCACCGCCCTTCGGTCTTGAATTTTTAACTTTCAAAAATTTCAAGACTGGAGGAAATCAGAATGAAAATTAAATATGAGTTTGCAGACGGGACGGTGTCAGAGGTCGAGGTGGAGGAATCTGTCGGTGCTGTCATCATT
>JAAWLS010000108.1 GCA_022798035.1 Lachnospiraceae bacterium
TCATTTGTCTTTAATGCAGACTCAAACAGGGAGCGGATGAAGTCCATCATCTCATCATAAAATCCTCTGAAATACGCATTTTCCAGCGGAACATCATACTCATCTATCAGAATAATCGTCTTCTTCCCGAATGCCTGATACAGACATTTACTCAAAAACTTCAGAGCTCCTGAATACTCGCCATATTCTGCCTTTCCACTTGCTAACTTCCGAAACATATTTTTATCGCTATCATCTACTCTGTCACTCTCCAGCACATATTTGTGCCGTTGAAATTCTTCTGCAAGCTCATTTTTCATCTTACTATAGGAGGACCCAAAATTAGACTGTTTGGCTGACTTCAGAGTCAGATTGATAACGGGATATCTGCCCATGTTTTCCGTATATTCCTCACCGGCATTTGCAATTTTTAAATCTTGGAAAAGCTCTCTGTTCTTCCGATTTTGTTCCGCATTTCCAGTATCTTCGAAGAAATACCGAAGCATACTCAGGTTCAAGGTCTTTCCAAAACGTCTGGGGCGGGTAAATAAATTTACTTCTCCTTTTAAGTCCATCAGGTCTTTTATCAACATGGTCTTATCTACATAATAATACCCTTCTTCTACTACTTTTTCGAAATTATCAACGCCTATCGGCAGCGGTTTTTTCATCCTCACACCTCCATCACCCATGCCAGCTCCATTGGGGCTCTTTTACTGTAATTTTATTTTTGCAAATGCCTCTGCAAATGCATTGTTTACAGGTTCCTTTGCCTCCTGTTTCATCTTGTTCATATATTTATTCACATCTTTTTTAGAGACTCCTCCGCCGCTTTCTTTCTTCCTTTTTTCAAAAGCCGAGAGCTTCTCCCGATAGCCGCAGACACAGACAAACCGCTGATTGTCTCCCTCTCCCACCAATTCCATTTTCTTATGGCACTGAGGGCAGCGTGCATTGGTAACTCTGGAAAGGTTTTTCCGATAACCGCATTCCCTGTCCTGGCACACCAGCATCCTCCCGTTTTTGTGGTTTACTTCCAGCAGCAGTTTTCCGCAGTCCGGACACTTCTTTCCTGTCAGATTATCGTGCCGGTACGTCTTGGAGGAAGCCGCAATGTCTTTCACAATATCCACCGTATAATTTCGGATTTTGGCCTCAAAGTCCTTCTTCTTTGCCTTTCCTTTTGCAATATCCGCAAGCTCCTGCTCCCATTTCGCCGTCAGTTCCGGGGACGTCAGACCCTGAGGCGCCAGCTCTAATACCTGTCTGCCTTTTGAGGTCAGGTGAATACTCTGCTCTTTTTTCTCTATCATAAAGCTGTTGAAAAGTTTCTCAATAATATCCGCCCGGGTGGCAACAGTTCCAAGGCCTCCCGTCTCACCCAAAGTTTTTTTCAATCCCTGGTCCGAGCTCTCCATATACTTTACCGGATTTTCCATAGCCGCCAGAAGAGTTGCCTCCGTAAAAGGTGCAGGCGGCTTTGTCTGTCCCTCTGTAATCCTTCCTTCTTCAAACAGAATTTTCTGTCCCTCTGTAAATTCCGGCATACTTTCCTGAAATTTCAGAGCGTCATTTTCCCTCTTTTCATATGCCGCATCCTCCTGGAAATCTTCATAAGCTGTCTGTCCGCCGATTGTTCTGATTTCCTGCCAGCCGGGTTCTCTGATTACTCTGCCCTTTGCAGTAAAATGTTCTCCTTCACAGAAAACTGCCACCTCCGTCTGCTCATACTCACAGGGAGGCAGCAACACAGCCAGAAACCGTGAAACCACCAGTTCATAAATTTTCCGCTCTCCATATTCCAAATCCCTGAGACTGACACTCTGTTCCGTTGGAATGATGGCATGGTGGTCCGATACTTTCTTGTCATTTACAAAAGATGCATTTCCTCTGATAGGAGATTTCAGCAGCCTGCTGCAAACAGGCCCATAATCGCCGCCCCGGCAGGCCTTCACCCGCTCCGGCAGCGTCTCCACAATATCCTGGGTGAGATATCTGGAATCAGTTCTGGGATAAGTCACCACTTTATAGTGTTCATACAAACGCTGCATATAATTAAGTGTCTGTTTGGCGGAAAATCCAAACAGGCTGTTGGCATCCTGCTGAAGAGAAGTCAAATCATACAATAGAGGAGCATAAGACTTCTGCTGTTTCTTTTTCACCTCTTCCACCACGCCAGAGCCGTTTGTCACACTTTCTTTTACCTTTTTAATTTCTTCCTCAGAATACGTGGCGGCGCTGTTATTTTTTGATTTCCAGCTCCAGAAAATTCCGCCTCCTTTTACTTTTAAGCCGTAGTATGTCTTTGGCTTAAATCCTTTGATTTGAGCTTCCCGTTTCGCAATCATGGCAAGGGTGGGCGTCTGGACTCTTCCGCAGGAAAGCTGAGCATTGTGCTTTACCGTCAATGCACGTGTAGCGTTCAATCCTACCAGCCAGTCCGCCTCCGCCCGTGCTACAGCCGCTTCGTACAGATTCCGATACTCTTTTGCATCCCTCAAATTTGCAAACCCCTGCCGAATAGCCTTATCCGTCACGGAAGAAATCCACAGCCGTTTCATGGGCTTGCGCACTCCGGCTTTCTGAATAATCCACCGGGCCACCAGTTCACCTTCCCGTCCGGCGTCTGTGGCAATAATAATCTCTCCCACATCTTTCCGGTACATCTGGGTCTTGACAGCCTGATACTGTTTTCCGGTTTTTTTAATCACCTGAATTTCCAGTTTTTCCGGCAGCATGGGCAATGTCTCCATTTTCCAGACCTTCCACTGTTCTCCGTAGCTTTCCGGGTCAGAGAGTTCCACCAAATGTCCCAAAGCCCAGGTCACAATGTAATCTTTTCCTTCCAGAAAACCATTGCCGCCTTTTTTACAGTCCAGCACTCTGGCAATGTCCCGGCCCACGCTTGGCTTTTCCGCTATCACTAATGATTTCATTCTATTACCACTCTTTCTTAATTTCTTTCCGGTTCACACCATATGTCTCACAAAATTCCTGCAAATCCTTTTCCCCCCGAATCAGCATAGCTTCCTCAAATTTTCCGTTTTCTCTGTGTTTAAACCCGGCCACCTGCTCTCCTGTACAGATACTGGCGCGGATAACCGGGCGATGGGTTTCGGGGTGATAGGCTTTTTGTTCTTCCTGCTTTTTCCGTTTTAATTTCCACATTCTATACCGCTCCCCTCTGCTTCAGTTTCCTTGTAAATTTCTCTCTTACCGTTTTCTAGTACCTCGGCAGTTGGGAAAATTACTGCACCCGTAAAACTCTCCGTACTGTCCTCTGCGTTTTACCATTTCCGCTCCGCATTTTGGACAGTAAACCTCCGGCTCCGTTTTCTTTCTCTCCTGCCAGACTTTTCCCAGTTCTTCATAACATTTCTGATTCATCACACAGTCATTCAATGCCCGGTGTGCCCCTTTTGTACTGATGTGAAAATGTTCTGCCACATCAGACAGTCTATGATGGGAAAGCTCCGTCAGGCACTGTCTGGACAGATACAGGGTATCAATATAGTCATTCTTAATTTCTGTTCCCAGAATATCCAGCGCATCTCTTCGGATAAACCCCAAGTCAAAAGTATGTATGTTGTGTCCCACCAGAATATCATCCCCAATAAATTCCAGAAAATCCGCCAAAGCATCTGCAATCTCCGGCGCGTCCTTTACCATCTCATCTGTGATTCCATTAACAGCCGTTGCCCCTCTTGGAATACGCCTTCCTGGATTGACAAGGGTACTATATTCTTCTGTCACTTGATGTCCCCGGACTTTTAATGCCGATATCTCTATAATTTCATCCAAATCCTGGCGAATTCCCGTGGTCTCCAAATCAAATACCACATAATCTTCCACATACTGGTTCAGACGTTTTCCTTTGTTTTTCATTTTCTTTTCCTCCTACAGCAGATTATAAAGGGGATTCTGGATATTTGCAAGAATACAATTCCCGCTGTCAAAAACATGCTTCCATATGTATCAGGCAGGAAAGATTTTCTCCTTATCAGCTGCAGGCCCCTGCACCGCTTTTGCAGCATATTTCCTCTGCACAGAACTGAACAGAAAAAGCGGGCAGAAACATGATTTATTCACATTTCTGCCCACAAGCAATATAACATTTACATTTTAGTTACACCATATCCCTGTGTAAGAGACACTCTATTTTTGAAAAAAATACATAAGATTCAGGCAGTCCGGAGCATCCTCGTCGATATATCCGGTATCCGTAAATCCTGCCTTCTCATAAACTCTGAGGGCTGCATCATCCCTTTTGTCGACGCAGACTTCCACGCAGTCATACTTTCCTTCTCCGGAAAGTTCTGAAAGAATCATCTCAAGCGCTTCCGTCCCCCAGCCCTGATTTTGAAAATTCCGGTCAATCATAAACTGCTGCAAATCATAACAGGCAGGTTCCTCATCCATATCCTTTACAAGAGCAAGGCCTATCATCTGTCCCTCATGGGCGATTCCCAGCACTTTTGCCCTGCTGTCCCGATACACGTACCCTCTGGCGATAATTCCAATGGGTCTGTCAAGAAAATCCTGCTGCTCCTCTCCTACAGAAAGCATTGCCGCTTCCATCCAGTTCTCTTCGTTTACCTCAACTAATTTCATGGTTCAATCCTCCAAATTTTTTATTGGAGGGTCAAATTTTGCGTGCCCTCCATCCGCAGTTTAATCTCATATCAAATCACCCGTCCTTTCTCATATTCAATCCGGCAGGAAAGAAATTTCCCGTCCGCCGCAGGGCCCACATGCTGTGTCAACAGCAAATTTCTTTATAGAACCTGAGCATAAAACAATAAGATTCGGGTGCCTTTGATACACCCGAATCTCAGCAGCTAATAAATGTATATCACATTTTCTATCCTATTTCAAGTCTGCTCCTGCAAAGTTTTCTCAATCTTTGTGCGGAAAAACTGTATTAAGGGACCGTTGAACATAGAATTCAACAGCGTACCCAGCCCCACCACCATCCAGACAGAGTTGCCGGAAGCCGCGCAGAACACGATGCCCACCACCATCACAATCACATCGGAGCAGATTCTTCCATACCGAAACTGCATTTTCCCTTTTGAAAATTTCTCTATGATAAAAGCTACACTGTCATAGGGCGCAATTCCCATCTCAGCAGCCATATACAGAGCCGCTCCCAGGGAGGCAAGGAGCAGTCCTATAGCCAGAAACAAAATCCGCAGGCCCAGATTCACAGAAATATGAATGACATCTTCCATAAGCCAGCAGAGAAAATCTGCAATATATCCCACAAAAACCATGTTCACAATGGTGCCCAAGCCAATGCAGTTTCGAACGGTAAAAAACACCAGAATCAACAGCACAATATTTACAATCAGCTGCCAGGTTCCAAATCCCATATGGATGAACTTGCTGACTCCAAGATTCATGCAGGTAAAGGGGTCTACCCCGAAACCTGACATGCGGAAAGAGGCCACGCAGATTCCAATCAAAAGGATTCCAACCAGCATGTAACACATCTTTTTTACTTTTATGTTCATAATTCCACCTACTCTACTGCTTTTAGCAGATAAATACGGGATTCAAAATCACCGCAGGGCTTCACATCATCCGGCACCTGCCCGGCAGTTGCATCGGAGGTATTCAGCCCCAGACACATCAGCTCATCTCCGTAATGCCTCGTACCGGTC
The DNA here is from genome assembly GCA_022798035.1 of Lachnospiraceae bacterium. Classification (GTDB taxonomy): domain Bacteria; phylum Bacillota; class Clostridia; order Lachnospirales; family Lachnospiraceae; genus Petralouisia. Next base: position 5,643 of record JAAWLS010000108.1, read on the forward strand.
TGACTGTTTTCATAACAGAATCCTTCTTCCAATCCCTGCAGCTTCACCCGGATAAAACGGTCGTTCACCACATTCAGTACGCGATACCAGCCCACCAAAGCCGTCTTCTTGTCCTGGCTGACTGCCATCCAGGCCGTCTCATTTCCTTCAAAAGGACTTTTCAGCCGGTAAAAGGTGCCGAACTGCAGCAGACTGCGGTATGTTTTCATAAATGCAATCTGCTCCTTCACCTCAGCGATTTCTTCCTCTGACAGCTGATTCAAATCCAGCTCGTAGCCAAAAGTTCCGAAATAGGCCACATTTGCCCTTGTGTGAAGGGGAGTCATTCGGTACACCTGATGATTTGGAACCACCGACACATGGCTGCCGATACTGCTGATAGGATAGCACATGGATGTTCCATATTGAATCTTTATCCGCTCCACCGCGTCGGAATTATCGCTTGCCCAGCCCTGAGGCGCATAATACAGCATTCCGGCATCAAATCTGCCGCCGCCGCTGGCACAGGACTCGAACAGCACCTGCGGAAATTCACTGGCAAGACGCTCATACAAATCATAAACTCCCAGAATATAACGGTGGAATACTTCCCCCTGACGCTCTGCCGGAAGGGAATTACTGCAGCATTCTGTGATGCTCCGGTTCATATCCCATTTGATATAGGAAATTTTTGCATTCCGCAGAATTTTCGCCATCATCTCATAGATACAGTCCACCACTTCTTTTCTGGAGAAATCCAGCACATACTGATTTCTGCCGTGAGTGTTAGCTCTTTTTTCGACCTCCAGAATCCAGTCCGGATGACTGCGGTACAAATCAGAATCTTTATTCACCATCTCCGGCTCAAACCAGAGACCGAACTTCATGCCAAGCTCTTCCACCCGCTTAGACAATCCCTCAATACCTCCAGAAAGCCGTTCCGTGTTTGCCACCCAGTCTCCAAGCCCGGCAAAATCGTTGTTCCGCTGGCCGAACCAGCCGTCATCCAGCACAAACAATTCTACGCCGCACTCTTTTGCTTTCTTTGCAATATGCACCAGTTTATCCTCTGTAAAATCAAAATAAGTTGCTTCCCAGTTATTGATGAGAATCGGACGTGTCTTGTCTCTCCAGTAACCTCTTGCCAGCCGTTTCTGGAACAATTTCTGAAAAGTCTGGCTCATGTGGTTCAGTCCGTGATTGGTATAAACCATCACCGCCTCCGGCGTCTGGAAATCTTCCCCAGGTTTTAACAGCCATTCAAACTGTTCCGGATGAATGCCCACCAGCACCCTGGTGACATCATGGGCATCCACCTCCGCCTGAATCAGAAAATTTCCGCTGTAGACAAAACAAAATCCAATGGCTTCTCCCTGATTCTCTGCTGCAGAAGGCCGTTTCAAGACAACAAAAGGATTGTGCTCATGAGAAGAATTTCCCCGCAGGCTGCCCACAGACTGAACACCCATGGTGAGGCTCCGGGTCTTCAGATGCCGTTCTCTAGCCCATGCTCCGGACAGCTGCATCCACTCATAATCACAGTCCGGCAAATCCAGACACAGACTCATAGCCCGGCCCAGCCGCACGCTGGCCGTTCCTTCGTTGATATAGCGGACACTGCGGGCAATAACGCCCCCCTGGGCAAATATTGTATACAATAACTCGGCTTTCACTCCTGTCACAGCATCACGCAGCTCCAGCACAAGAGTGGAGGCTTCTGTCTCCTGATCCGTATAAGTTGCCGGAAGCCCGGAAAGTTTTGGTTTTCCAGCCTCGATTCGATAAGAGTGGTACTGAAAATCTGCAATTCTGCTTCCATTTTCCTGCAAAACTTCCACCGCCGGAGCCCTGTAATCTCCAGTGCCATATACTGGCAGTTCCTGCTTGATATGCTCCATAGAAAAAGATTTATCTCCCTCAAAAGTACAGGAGGACATCGGCCGCGGAGCCAGTTCCAGCAAATCCGTAAAATTTTCTCTGTCATGAATCCGTCCGCCGAAATAGAGATGCCCCATCTGTCCGTTAGGCAGAA
>JAAWLS010000109.1 GCA_022798035.1 Lachnospiraceae bacterium
TCTGTCACAAGTTCCGTTACAGTATATCATATCACAGAAGAATTTAGGAATAAATATGCTTATTTTTTTCTTAAGATTCCAGCCAGTTCAGACAGCATCTGTATGATACACAAATCACGCTTGCAGGAATAAGCAAATCCTGCAGATTATGAACAAAACCAGACGGCAGGAAAGTACCGGAAGCGCCTCTGCAAACGGCGCTCCCTGGCAGAACAAGAGCCGGCACATTTCTGCACCGGCTCTTTCCCCACTCTCTTTTTTACTTTTTATGCCTAAATCTTACAAGATGAACGATTCCTCCGTCTCTGCTTCCATCCGGTATTTATCCAAAATAATCTGCTGGATGCTCTCCCGTGTCTGGGAGTTAATGGGATGAGCAATGTCTCTGTATTCCCCGTCCGCTGCCTTCCTGCTGGGCATTGCGATGAACAATCCCTTCTCTCCTTCAATCACCTTAATATCATGAACTACAAATTCTTCATCAATTGTAATGGAAACTACTGCCCGCATCTTTCCTTCTTTTTCTACTTTACGGATTCTTACATCTGTTATCTGCATAAATTCCTGCCCCTTTCATATGTCATTCAACTAAGATTAAATAACATACCTTTCATTGTGTTCATATACTACTTTGACACCGTCGCCGCCGCTGAAATAAGTATTGGCACGCAAGGTATCACGACTTTCCACGATACAGTTCTCAATATGCGTATTGTCCCCAATATACACGTCATTCAAGATAATGGAATTCTTAATCACACAGTTCTTGCCCACGAAGGCCTTTTTAAAAAGAATCGAATTCTCAACCTTGCTGTTGATAATGCATCCACTGGAAATCAGGCTGTTACGCACTTCAGAACCCACATTATATTTTGCCGGAGGAAGGTCATCAATTTTAGAGTAGATTTTCGGTTCATTTCTAAAATATCTTCTCACTTCCGGCTTCAGGAAATCCATATTGGTCTTATAATAGGATTCCACCGTAGCAATATTACTCCAATATTCCTCCATCTTATAACCGTAAATCCGCTTCATATTCTTATAGCGAATCAAAATATCTGTTACAAAGTCATATCTGTTCTCCTCTGCACAGCGCTCTAACATCTCGATAAGCTGCCTTCTGCGGATAACATAGATTCCTGCAGAAATCGTATTGGACTGAGCAACCATCGGCTTCTCCTCGAACTCTATAATCCTGGAATCTTCATTCATCCGAATTACGCCGAAACGGCTGACATCCTCTCCGATTGGCATGTCCTTGCAGACAATTGTAATATCTGCCTTTTTCTCTATGTGATACTCCAGAATCTTGTTGTAATCCATCTTGTATACACAATCTCCGGCCGCTATGATGACATAGGGTTCATGGCTTCTCTTCAGAAAATCCAGATTCCGGTACATAGCGTCCGCCGTTCCCCGATACCACCAGGCATTATCAGAAGTAACGGTTGGGTTAAACACATACAGCCCACCCTGCTTTCTGCCGAAATCCCACCATTTAGAAGAACTCAGATGTTCATTCAGACTCCTTGCGTTATACTGGGTGAGAACAGCTACTTTCTGAATATGTGAATTGCTCATATTGCTGAGTGCAAAATCAATACACCGGTAACTTCCGCCTACTGGCATGGCCGCAATAGCTCTCTTATTGGACAGCTCCTGCATTTTACTGTTATTTCCACCTGCTAATATAATCCCTAATGCCTTCATACTATGTCACCTGCCTTAATAATTGATTCTCCACTTGCCAGAACACCTTCCGAATAGTCCTTTGCCTCTGTCTCGCCGGATATCGCTGTATTCTTTCCTATTTTAACTCCTGAGGGAATCACAGAATTCTCTCCGATTGTCACAAGTCCAAAAGAATAGATGTCCTTGTTCAGTTTGTTCTCTACCTCTTCCCCGCATCCAAGTTCCACATTATTTCCTATCTTGACATTTTCAGCAATGATAGATTTTGTAATGACAACATTGTCGCCTATCACAGTATTTTTCATAATGATGGAATCCCGTACCACAGAATCTTTACCGATAACAACTCCAGCGCCGATAACAGAACCGTATACCTTTCCGTAAATCTCAGTCCCTTCTCCAATGATGCACCGCTCTGTCACCGCATCTGCTGCAATGTACTGAGGCTCAATCGTCTCACTGTTGGTATATATTTTCCAATATTCTTCATATAAGTTAAATTCAGGAATCAAATCAATCAATTCCATGTTCGCTTCCCAATAGGAGCCGAGAGTTCCTACATCTTTCCAATATCCGTTATACTCATAGGCAAATAACCGTCTGCCGTTCTCTCTGCAGTAAGGAATAATATGTTTGCCGAAATCGCAATTGCTTTGTTCCGACATAGTAATCAAAGCCTCTTTCAAAACGCTCCAATTAAAAATGTAAATTCCCATGGAAGCTAGGTTGCTTCTTGGATTCTCTGGTTTCTCTTCAAATTCCTGAATCTGTTTATTCTCATCTGTGATTACCAGTCCAAAACGGCCTGCCTCCTCCCAAGGCACCGGCATAGCGGCAATGGTAACATCTGCATTATTCTCTTTATGAAAATCAAGCATTACCTCATAATTCATTTTATAAATATGGTCGCCTGAGAGAATCAATACATATTCCGGATGATAACTTTCAATGTAATTCAAGTTCTGATAAATCGCATTGGCTGTTCCCGTATACCATTCGCTGTTGTCACTTTTCTCATAGGGTGGAAGTACAGTGACGCCTCCATGGTTACGGTCCAAATCCCACGGAATGCCGATGCCTATATGAGCATTCAATCGCAATGGCTGGTACTGTGTCAACACGCCTACGGTATCTATCCCAGAATTCACGCAGTTACTCAATGGAAAATCAATAATCCGATATTTGCCGCCGAATGCTACGGCAGGTTTTGCAACCTCAGAAGTCAGTACGCCTAAGCGGCTTCCCTGGCCTCCAGCCAGAAGCATGGCAATCATTTCTTTACGAATCATGTCCCTCACCTCTCGTCAATTAATTTCTTGTTCCTTGTAGACCAATTATATCACAAAAGAATCTTTTCGTACACATATTTCACAATTTTTTTCGCAAAAAATAGATTTATTTGTCATTTTATACAATATTTTTCTGTTTTTCAATCAAATTTACCAGTTCCTTCTCTGTTTATCCCTTTATTTTCAGATTGCAAAATGACTTTTCTTAGTATAGAATGGAGATAATTAATCTTAAAAAGAGCGGGCAGGTAAAATAATATGTACAAAATTGATTTTCAAACACCAATACATCTCCATTTTATCGGCATTGGCGGTATCAGTATGAGCGGCCTTGCCGAAATTCTACTCAAAGAAAACTTTCAGGTTTCCGGCTCCGACGCCAGAAAATCTGAATTGACAGATAAACTCACAGATATGGGCGCTGAAATTTTTTACGGACACCGAACCTCCAATATAAAAGAAAACGTCGACGCCATCGTCTACACTGCAGCCATTCACCCGGATAATCCTGAACTGACAGCTGCCGTTAAGCAGCAGATTCCAACTCTTACCCGGGCAGAGCTTTTAGGGCAGATTATGGACAATTACAAAGAGTCTATCGCCGTGTCCGGCACCCACGGCAAAACCACTACCACTTCCATGATTACTCAGATTCTTCTAAAAGCATGTACTGACCCCACTATATCTGTGGGAGGCATTCTGCATTCCATCGACGGCAATATCCGGGTGGGAAGTTCTGAATATTTCCTGACAGAAGCCTGTGAATATACCAACAGTTTTCTACACTTCTACCCGAAATATGCTCTCATATTAAATATAGAAGAAGACCACTTAGATTTCTTCAAAGACCTGGCAGATATCCGCTGCTCTTTTCAAAAATTTGCCGCTAATGTCTCACAGGACGGAACAGTGATAATCAACGGAGAAATCGAGAATTTCCAGGAAATTACAAAGGGCCTCAGCTGCCGGGTTCTCACCTATGGCTTGGCCCCCTCTCATTCATATTATGCGGACAACATCACTTTTAACACACAAGGATGTGCAAATTTCACTTTGATGCACCACCAGGTTTCCCTTGGTTCTGTCTCTCTGCACGTCCCAGGCATTCACAATGTGAGCAACGCGCTGGCAGCCTGCGCGCTGGCTCTGGAGATGAACTTTCCTTTTTCCACGATTCAGTCTGCATTGGAGGAATTTGAAAATCCAGCCAGACGTTTTGAACACAAAGGCCAGCTGGGCGGCATTACCATTATTGACGACTATGCCCATCATCCGGCAGAAATTACAGCCACTTTGACAGCGGCAAAAAATTGCGGAGATAACCGCATTGTGTGCGTCTTCCAGCCTCACACCTATTCCCGCACAAAGGCTTTCCTGGATGAGTTTGCCAAGTCTCTCTCACTGGCAGACGTCGTTGTCCTGGCAGATATCTATGCAGCCCGTGAGACTGATACCCTTGGCATCAGCTCCAAAGACCTCCAGAAAAAACTGCAGGATTCTGGTTGTGAGTGTCACTATTTTCCTTCTTTTGACGAAATTGAGAGCTTTTTATTAAAAAAATGTATAAACGGAGACTTGTTGATAACCATGGGCGCCGGAGACATTGTACAAGTTGGAGAACATCTTCTTGGCCGGTAGTTATCCACTCTATCCACATTCAAAAAACCGAAAAAGAATCCTGTGCTTCAGGATTCTTTTTCCTTTTCTTTTCGATTCTCTCTCTTTGAAATCTTTCGCTGTTTTCCAATATTCTAAGATTTAATTCTCTGTTTCTGGTCTGATTTTATCCACGTTATCCACATTATCCACATTTCCGCAATGCCGCAATTTTACTGGATTTTCAGGAAAATTTTGCTTCTCATTTTTCTTTTTATGTGCTATACTTTAATCCACAGAACGAGGTGCTCTTTGCACTGTTATTTATTTGTTTACATCCGGAAATTTTTCTAGTAGCTGAAGACTTTCCCTGCTTGGAGGATATTATGGCAGACATTACATTACACAGAGACAACGAACATTCCACGACAGAGATACCCAATCGTTTTATTGACGAGTATATGACGAACGCCAACGGAGAATTTGTAAAAATATACTTATATCTTCTTCGCTGTATGAATTCACCTGGCTGCAGTTTTTCCATTTCTAAAACCGCGGACAAGTTTGAACATACAGAGAAGGATATTCAACGTGCCTTAAAGTACTGGGAGAAAATGAACCTTCTGCGGTTAGAATACAATGAGGACAAATCCATTTCCGGCATTTATTTTCTGGATTCCGACAAAGTTTCTACAGAAAACAGCGGAACGTTTCTTAAGAAAACAGATTCCGTATGTCCGCCTACAGCGGCTTCCGGCATTGCTGCTTTCGTTTCAGCTCCGGCTGCACCTAACGCTGATTTCATCTCAGCTTCTTCTGCACCTGACGCTGATTCTGCCTCAGCTTCCTCTGCCGGTGGAAAGCATACTTACACCGCCGATGATATGAAATATTTTCGGGAAAAGGAAGAAGTCCAGGAGTTATTGTTTGTGGCAGAAAGTTATCTTGGCAGACCTCTGTCCCCCACAGACATTCAGACATTGCTCTACTGGTATGACAAACTTGGCTTCTCTGCCGATTTGATTGTCTACCTATTAGAATATTGTATTGCAGGAGGCCATTCCAGCCTCCATTATATGGATAAAGTCGCCCTGAATTGGAAGGATGCCCACATCCAGACTGTGGAACAGGCCAAACGGAACAACAGTACCCACAGCCAGCTTCACTATGGTGTGATGAGGGCTTTCGGCATTCAGGGCCGTAATCTGATTCCCGCCGAATCTGCTTACATAGAAAAATGGAGTAAAGGACTGGGATTTGGGCAGGATATGATTAATGAAGCATGCAGTCGAACCATTCTTGCCATTCATCAGCCCAACTTCGACTATGCAGACCGGATTCTCACAAATTGGCAGAAGCAGAATATACAGACTGTCTCCGATATCAAAAAGGCAGATGCGAAATTTCAATCTTCCAAACGCATGGAAAAACCTGCTCCTGCAAAAACTGCTGCAAATCGTTTCAACAATTTCCCGCAGCGCACTTACAATATTGAACAGTTAGAAGCGGAATTATTAAACAGCGCATTTTAAGGAGAATCCTTTATGGCTTTAAGCAACACACAGTATGACACTTTAATCCGGCGTTATGAAGCCAGACAGATAGAGAACCAGCACATTGCAATGGAGCGGATTTCTTCTGTCTACGGCAGATTCCCAAGACTTGGCGAGATAGACGAAGCTATCTCTTCTATTTCTGTTGCTCACGCCAAAAAATTAATTGACGGAGATGACACGGCCTTCATCCATTTGAAAGAAGAGCTTTCTCTTTTAATAGAAGAAAAGCATGCCCTGTTAAAAAGCCATGGATATCCGGAAAATTACTTTGAACCGCCTTACCATTGTCCGGACTGCAAAGACACCGGATACATCGGTCAAGAGAAATGCCACTGTTTCAAACAGGCCGCCATTGACTTGATTTACACGCAGTCTAATATCCGTCAGATATTGGAAAAAGAAAATTTCCAGAATTTCTCTTACGAGTACTATTCTGATTCTCTGGTAAATCCTTCCACCGGACTCACCAGCCTGGCAACGGCACAGCAGGCTGTCGCTCTGTGCATGGATTTTATCAGCACTTTTGATGTGGAATTTAAGAATTTATTTTTCTACGGAGACACCGGAATCGGCAAGACTTATCTGTCTAACTGCGTGGCAAAGGAACTTTTAGACTCCGGACATTCCGTAATATATTTTACAGCTTCTTCCCTGTTTCACATTTTTGAAAAAAATACCTTTGGCAGGGGAAAAGAATATCATGAAGATTACCAGAATATTTTTGACTGTAATTTACTGATTATAGACGATTTGGGTACAGAGCTTTCCAATACTTTTACCACTTCCCAATTGTTCACGTGTCTCAATGAGCGCATCCTGCGCCGGAAATCGACTATCATTTCCACAAACTTAAGTCTCGGACAGTTTGTAGAGATTTATTCTGAGCGCACTTTCTCCAGGATTTCCAGTAATTATACGATGATAAAATTATTTGGAAACGATATTCGAATACAGAAAAAACTCGGACAGAATTCCCGTCCCAACAGCATTGGCACTTAAAAACATTTTCAATATATTTTATGGAGGATTTTTCAATGCAGCGTAACGAAAGAAATTATGAAACTATCCCTACTGGAGCTTTGGGCGTTATCTCCCTGGAAAGTTGTCAGGAACTGGGCAAAATGGTGGACCGCTATCTTGTTCGTTTCCGGGCAGAGCGGGACCATGAACACGAGAACGACATTGCTTTCCGGGGCTATCAGAGAGATACGTATCTGATGGAATGCTTTACTCCCCGCTTCGGAACCGGAGAGGCAAAGGGCAGCATCAAGCATTCCGTCCGAGGCTACGACTTGTTTCTTATGGTGGATGTGACAAACTACAGCCTGACTTATTCTGTCTGCGGCCACGAGAACCACATGTCTCCAGACGACCACTATCAGGATTTAAAGCGCATCATCGCCGCTATCGGGGGAAAAGCCAGAAGAATCACTGTCATTATGCCGTTCCTCTATGAAAGCCGCCAGCACAAACGTAC
>JAAWLS010000110.1 GCA_022798035.1 Lachnospiraceae bacterium
GTTCCGGGGAAATTTTGCAAATATATATTCGCTTCATGGAATGGACAACAGTTATTTCACCGTGAATGGAAAAGGTGAAATTTATACGAAACTCTGTGTAAAAGTACAGAACTTTGATTATGTACATATGAAGATGAAACTAAAGTTGAAAGATGGAAAATTTGTGAAAGTACCCACAAAGTCATATACGCTTGCGGATGCGGAATTTCCGTTCCGTCCAAAGAAGAATATTACCGTATACACGAAGCCGGGAGGAACGAAGAAAGCCTTTACAGTAAAAAAAGAAGACAAAATTTATCTCTGCAGACTGTATACAAAAAATGGGAAGAAAATATATTTAAAGGTAAAAAATAAAAATGGAAAAACAGGATATATTGAGCCCAAAAAAGTGCCCACTTATGATGATGGCACAAACCATGTATAAATGAATCTGGGATGGTACATGAGAAACTGAACAATAGGAAGGAGAAAAAGTATGAAAAAGATTACAAAGAAAACATTAGCAGTAGTATTGGCAATTTTTATGGTGATTCAGGCGCTGCCTTCCGCTGTCGTTCATGCAGCGGCACCGAACGTTCAGAAGAATTTAAAAATTTGGTTGTATGACAGCATGAAATCCAACACAGCTTATATCTACATTCAGAATCCAGTGAAAAAAGGAAAAATCACAAAAATTAAAAACAGCAAACCATCTGTGGCAAAAGTTACAGCAGGTACAAACAGTTATCTTGCCGTAATGCCAAAGTCGGAAGGCAAAACTAAGGTGACATTCCAATATGCTAAGAAAAAATTGACGACAAAAATTACCGTTGTAAAATGGGCAAACCCATGTAAAGAATTTAGAATCGGAAAGAAAAATTATGCGAAAAATTTTGAAAAATCAGGGCATTATAACTTGAACCAGCAAAAAAAGGATAAAAATGAAAAAATCAAAATTGTACCGAAAAAAGGATGGAAACTTTCAAAAATAGAAAGATTCACGATGGAAAGTCCGGCAAAAAAAGTAAAAAATAATTCTAAAGTAAATTTGACCACAAAAGGAACCGGAACGGGAATCTATGTTTATTTTAAAAATACCAAAACCGGAAAAATGCGGAAATTGTATTTAGGATATTCCAATATTCCGATTCCAAGCACAAATATTTACGACTATCAGGTGGAGGAGTAAATTTAGAGGCCGCAAAGATAAAATGTAGGACGGGAGCTTTTGAGGACTGTATAAAGTTTGGGAAGAAGGCTACAGGTGTTACAGAGATTGGCAGGGGCATCTTTTGAGAGCAGTAAGAAATTAGGAAATATAGACAAATCTATGAAGCTGGAGAAAATAAGGCAGAATGCCAAGATGAAGGTTTAGGCAAGAAATTATCAGCCTGTCAGAAGCCAAGCATAGGGAAGAGTGATAAAAAAGATAATAGATGAGAGAATTCGAAATGTCTTTTATTACACTGCTTGCCTGCATAGATAGGAACAACAAACGAAAATAAATAAGCCTGCCTTGTAATCTTAGCCAGATATAAGGCAGGTTTATTTTAAAAAGTATCTTTGTTAGAAATTTTCCGTCAATTCGAGAAAAAATCAGGTACATATTTATAAATAAAAGCTGTTCGTCAATGGTGAAGTTTATGAAAATATTAAGTTTCACCATTGCCTATGCGGAAGGATGGGAAGGAGAAGTAAATAAGATGAGGAAAATAAAATTATGGAAGCGATTGACAGCACTGGCATTAAGTGCAGTATTGCTGATTTCAACGTCATCAGTGTTTGCAGAAGAAAGCGGACAGGCAGAGCAGAATTTGCAGGCGAGAGAGGCAGATGGATTTGTGATAGAAGATGAGCAGGCAGAGCAGGATGAGCAGACAAGGGAAGAAGTAGATGAGCCTGTGGCAGAAGAGGAACAAGAAGAACTGAATACCCGAACACGAGAGGCAGCTACAGATGGGCTTGTGATAGAGGATGGAGTACTAGTTGAGTATACGGGAGAGAGCGCCAATGTGATAATTCCAGATGGGGTTACGAGTATCGGCAGTAATGCATTCAGCGGCTGCACGAAACTTAAGAATCTGACTTTGCCGTCTAAAGTAAAAAGTATTGGTTCCAACGCTTTTTACGGCTGCAAAAATTTAAAGAAAATAACCATCAAGACGGCGAAACTTATCTCAAAAGGACTGGGAAAGAAGGCATTGAAAGGGATTCCATCCAAGGCAGTACTGCGTGTACCGGCAGGTAAGCAAAGAGCTTACCAGAAGCTTTTCTATAAGAAAGGATTGAATCGGAAAGTGAAAATCAAATAAACTTGTCTGCCATCAACAGGCCGCTCATTAAAAAATGGGCGGCCTGTTGATAGAATATTGAAAGTAAAAAAATGTTTTGAGCTCTTAAACGGTATTGATATGGTATCGCCTTCGCAATAACACTGGAAATTTTCCGCCAGATGTGTTAAAATCTTAACAGTCAATATGACAGTGAGGAGAAAATCCCTGCTGCCTTTTCGGGAATGAAATAGAAAGATAGGGGAGGCCGCTGCAAAATAGCATTTAAGCACAGGATTTCAATGTTCTGCAGAACATCAGATACAAGTTTGCTTTATTTATGCAGCAGTCTTGCCGACAGGTGAGGACATGGAAAGAGAGACGGATGTTGTAATTGTGGGCACAGGGGCCGCGGGGCTTTTCTGTGCATTGCAGCTGCCGGAAAGTAAGAAAATCACAATCATCACGAAGGATGAAGCAGAAAACAGCGATTCCTTTCTGGCTCAGGGCGGAATTTGTGTTCTCCGGTCGGAGGACGATTATGATGAGTATTTTGAAGATACCATGAAGGCAGGTCATTATAAGAATAACAGGGAATCCGTGGCGATGATGATAAGGAGTTCCAGGGAGATTATCGACCTGCTTCTGGAGTATGGGGTGGAATTTGAGCAGAGAGATGGGAAATTGATTTACACCAGAGAGGGCGGACATTCCCATCCGAGAATCTTGTTCCATGAAGATGTGACGGGAAAAGAGATTACGGGCAAATTACTGGAACAGGTGAAAAAGCGTAGGAATATCACCATGTACGAATATACGGAGATGATAGATATTCTCTGCAGAGACAATATCTGCCGGGGAATTGTGGTGACGGACCGTCAGGGAAAGACGGCACCTGTCTGGGCAGAGCACACGGTATTTGCCTGCGGAGGCATTGGAGGCCTGTACTGCCACTCCACGAATTTTGCCCATCTGACTGGAGATGGAATTGCCGTTGCGCTGCGCCATGGGATTTCACTGCAGGATGTGAATTTTGTGCAGATTCATCCCACTACGCTGTATTCGGAGAAGCCAGGAAGAAGATTTCTGATTTCAGAGTCAGTCCGGGGAGAGGGCGCTGTGCTTTACAATGCCAAAATGGAGCGGTTTGTGGACGAGCTGCTGCCGAGAGACGTGGTAACGTCTGTGATTGAGAGACAGATGAAAGAAGATGGGAAACCATATGTCTGGCTGTCCATGGAGCACATTGACAGAGAAGATATTCTGGGGCATTTTCCCAACATTTATAAACGGTGTCTGGAGGAAGGGTACGACGTGACGAAAGAATGTATTCCTGTGGTGCCGGGACAGCACTATTTTATGGGAGGTATTCAGTCTGATTTGGAAGGCAGGACTTCCATGAAATGTCTCTATGCCGTAGGAGAGACAAGCTGTAACGGTGTTCACGGAGCCAACCGTCTAGCCAGCAATTCTCTTTTGGAGAGCCTGGTGTTTGCAAGACGGGCCGCTGTGGATATCTTGTCAGAGAAGGAGCGGCCGGAGCAGTTCTCTGAGGCAGAGTTGTTTCAGCCTGAGCGGTATTTTGATGTAGAGGCGCTGCGCCGGGAAAATCAGGAATTAGTGAAACAGGAAATAGAAAGGATGAAACAGGAAAATGAACAATAATATTACTATGAGATTAAATGCAGACGAGTTGATTTTACAGGCATTGCGGGAGGATATTTCCAGTGAGGATGTCACCACAAATGCAGTGATGCCAAAAGCTCAGAAAGGCGAGGCACAGTTAATCTGCAAACAGGACGGTGTTCTGGCTGGATTATTTGTATTTCAGCGGGTGTTTGAGCTGTTGGATGAGAGCGTTGACCTGGAATTCCATTTTACAGATGGAGACAATGTGAAAAAGGGGGATTTGATTGGAACTATAACGGGAGATATCCGGGCAATTTTGTCCGGGGAGCGGACTGCTCTTAATTATCTTCAGAGAATGAGCGGAATTGCCACTTATACCAATTCTATTGCCAGGCTGTTAGAGGGCAGCAAAGTGAAACTGTTGGACACCAGAAAGACAACGCCCAATATGCGTATTTTTGAAAAATATGCGGTGAAAGTGGGAGGCGGTTACAACCACCGTTACAATCTCTCAGACGGCGTTCTGCTGAAAGACAATCACATCGGTGCAGCAGGCGGCGTGAAAGAGGCTGTTTTGATGGCTAAGGAATACGCTCCTTTTGTGCGCAAAATAGAGATTGAGTGCGAGACGGTGGAGATGGTAAAAGAGGCTGTGGAAGCCGGAGCTGACATCGTTATGCTGGACAATATGACTGTGGAGGAAATGAGAGAAGCCATCACCTGGATAGATGGAAGAGCAGAAATTGAGTGTTCCGGAAATGTGACGAGAGAGAATATCGAGCGTTACATTTCTCTGGGGGTAGATTATATTTCCAGCGGGGCCTTGACCCACTCTGCGCCTATTATGGATATTTCATTGAAAAACCTCCATGCAGTGTAAGGAGTATTTTCAATGAGCACTGCATCTGAAAATAAATCAAAAAAATATATCTGTGCAGGCATTTTGGCCCATGTGGACGCAGGGAAGACGACGCTTTCGGAGTCCCTGCTCTATGTGAGCGGAATGATTCGCAAAATGGGCAGAGTGGACAAAGGGGACGCTTTTTTGGACACTTATGAATTGGAACGTGCAAGAGGAATCACGATTTTTTCCAAGCAGGCGCTGCTGCGGATGGAACATACAGACATCACATTATTGGACACACCGGGACATGTGGATTTTTCAGCAGAGATGGAGCGCACCCTGCAGGTGCTTGATTATGCCGTCTTAGTGATTAGCGGCTCAGACGGCGTGCAGGGGCACACACGCACGCTCTGGCGTCTGCTGGAAAAATACAGGATTCCGGTTTTTCTTTTTGTCAATAAAATGGACCAGCCTGGAACAGATGGGGAGTCGCTGACGGAGCAGTTGAAACAGACATTGGATGAAAACTGTCTGGATTTTACAAAAAACGGGACAGAAGAATTTTATGAAAATATTGCCATGTGTGAGGAAGAGACATTGGAATATTTTCTGGAGCATGGAAATGTGGAGGAGGAACAGATTGGAAGGCTGATTGCAGAGCGGAAAGCGTTCCCCTGCTTTTTTGGGTCCGCCCTAAAATTGACAGGGGTGGAAACATTTTTAAAGAGTTTTGAGCGGTATACCCGTCAGCCGGACTATCCTCAGGAATTTGGCGCAAAAGTGTTTAAGATAGCAAGAGACAGCCAGGGAAACAGGCTGACATTTCTAAAAATCACAGGGGGAAAACTGAGAGTGAAAATGCCTCTGGCAGACAGCCAGGAGAAAGTAAACCAAATCCGGCTTTATTCCGGGGAGAAGTATGAGACGGTGCCTGAGGGAGAGGCGGGAATGGTTTGTGCTGTGACAGGGCTGAGCGAGGTTCATCCGGGCATGGGACTTGGAACAGAGCCGGATTCCGATATGCCTTTCTTAACGCCTGTTTTGACGTACCGTATGATACTGCCTGAGGGATGTGATACTGCCTCTGCTCTTTCCAGCCTGTATCAGCTGCAGGAGGAAGAACCAGAGCTTCACATTGTCTGGAGGGAACAGCTGCAGGAAATCCAGGTACAGATAATGGGAGAAGTGCAGTTGGAAATTTTAAAGAGCCTGATTGCAGAACGGTTTGGAATGGAGGTGTCCTTTGATACCGGAAATATCCTCTACAAGGAAACCATAAAAGTTCCGGTAGAAGGAGTGGGGCATTATGAACCTCTTCGTCATTATGCAGAAGTACACTTATTGATGGAACCAGGAAAGCCGGGAAGCGGATTGCTGTTTGATACTTGTTGCAGCGAGGATGTTTTGGATAGAAACTGGCAGAGACTGGTGCTGAGCCATTTGGCAGAGAAAGAGCACAGAGGCGTGCTGACAGGTTCTCCCATTACAGACATGAAGATTACGCTGACTGCCGGACGTGCCCATCTGAAACACACAGAAGGGGGAGATTTTCGTCAGGCCACTTACCGGGCAGTGCGCCAGGGATTGATGGAGGCGGAGTCTGTGCTGTTGGAGCCTTACTATGAGTTCCGCCTGGAAGTGCCGGAAAATATGGTGGGACGGGCTATGACGGATATTGAGCGGATGCACGGCAGCGCCGAGGCTCCTCAGATTTCTGACGGGATAGCTCTGTTTGTGGGAAGCGCGCCGGTAGCGGCTATGGGAAATTATCAACGGGAAGTGATTTCTTATACGAAAGGAAACGGCAGGCTTTTCTGTACTTTAAAAGGATATGAGCCGTGTCATAATCAGGCAGAAATCATAGAGCAGCTGGGATATGAACCGGAGCGGGATGTAGACAATCCGCCAGATTCCGTATTCTGTGCCCATGGGGCAGGCATTTTGGTGAAATGGAATCAAGTCAAAGAGCATATGCATGTGGAGAGCCCTGTTTTTTGGCAGCAAGGGAATGAGGAAGATTTTTCGGAAAATGGACAGGGGAAAGCCAAGACAGCTTTGAAGGAAGAGGACGGCCTCTGGCAGGAGGAGCCTTGGATTGGAGAAGAGGAAGTGGAGGCGATTCTCTCTCATACACTGAACGCCAACAAAGGGAAGCGGGAGGCGGGCCGAAGGAATTATCACAGAAAGAAACCATTGTCTGGAAATAATGAACGGAAGGTTTCTTCTGTGATTCGCACTTACGAGAAAAAAAGCTCTCAGGAAGAATATATGCTGGTGGATGGGTACAATGTGATTTTTGCCTGGGAAGAACTGCGGGAGCTGGCGAAGGATAACATTGACGGGGCAAGAGGAAGGCTGTTGGATATCCTCTCAAATTATCAGGGAATCCGACAGTGCCATTTGATTGTGGTGTTTGACGCATACCGGGTGCAGCGCCATCAGACGGAGATTATGGATTATCACAACATTCACGTGGTGTTTACAAAGGAAGCAGAGACTGCCGACCAGTATATTGAAAAATTTGCCCACCAACATGCGAAAGAGTACCGGGTAACGGTGGCTACTTCCGATGGTCTGGAGCAGATTATCATTCGGGGACAGGGATGTATTTTAATCTCTGCAAGGGAACTGCTGGAAGAAATACAGAAATCTGTGGAAGATGTCCGCCAGGAGTATGATAAGAAACAGGAGAAGGGCAGAAATTATTTGGGCAGCTCCATTCCAGCGGAAATAGAAGAGACAGTGAGTAAGAATGAAAAAGAGAAAGCAGGCAGAAAAGATAACTTCTCGGAATCTCAATGAATGAGATTCCAACCGAAGATTGACAACTGAATACCGTGCAGGAAAAGAAATTAGAGAAAAATGGACATAAACATTG
>JAAWLS010000111.1 GCA_022798035.1 Lachnospiraceae bacterium
AACTCTGGCATATGAAAATCCTTTCTTTCGTGATATTGTTATGACTACTATAAGCCACATAATTCGTGCAATTTCAATAAAAATGTGTGTAACTTTCCATTGTAAGGTTAATCTATAGGCAAGCTTTTGTGATTACACGAATGCAAGTCACAAATTTGTAGTCATAACCATTTGCAAAGTAGTTTGTTACATATCCTGTATTATGAGCTTAACAATAGCTTTTACCTATCACCATCATAAATCAGTTGGTTTCTTTCCAACTCTCTCTGTAATTCTTCTACTGTCGGTAAAACTGTCATATATTTTGAAGCAAATATTTGTTGACTCTCATGTAACACAGAATATTTTACAATTGTTTCATCCTTATCTGTGCAAAAAATAATACCTATTGTTGGATTATCATCTTCTCTTCTTTTTAGATCGTCAAACATTCTGACATACATATCCATTTGCCCTATATCCTGATGTGTCAATTTTTTGTCCTTAAATCAATAACTACGAAACATTTCAGAATATAATTATAGAAAACCAAATCTATATAGAAATCCGTTGTTTCAGTACATATTCATCTGTCTACCTGCAAAAGAAAATCCTGTTCCAAATTTATCTGCCAACTGGATAGATAGGTTTTTTATTAAATAAGAACCATAGCGAGCTTTCTTTTCACCATATTGTTCTTGCTCAACAATTCTTCGTCCTACGCTCCAATACGCATATGTCATAATTCTGTTAGCACTATTATAAGCATTTTCTCTTGCCTGCTGTAATATGAAACACACATCCGTATAAAATTGTTGCTCATTCGGCACCACTAACTCCGCTGTTTTCTGTTTTATTACTTCATTTTTTTATTATCTCTAAATATAATTTATTGCCCAATACAACACCTAACTTCCAAAAACATTTAATTATTTCTAATCAAAATGGTGTCATCTCTCACCTTACTCCCTTTGTTTATTAATCCCCAATATAATTCTCTATTATCATTATTCCAATAAGAATACACTAAATTTAAAGCTCGGTATTGATTCAACATTTTTTTCACGAATTGTTTGTCATCAAGACGGCTTTCTCTCTTTCCAAATAAGAATTTTACCTTTATTGCTTTTTCTACCAAAGGCTCAACAATTGATACTTCCATCATTTCAGTGGCAATCGTTATAAACAAATCCTGCAAGCTTACATTTAAACTTCCCGCCCGCAATCCGCTTTGGCTTTGATAATGATGCTCTATCTTTACTTCGCAATCTTCAAATGCAATATCTGTTTCTTCTGTCAAAAAAAATCTCTTCTCTGGCCGCTTTCAAATCATCTGCTAATTTTTTATTTTCATTTTTCAGTTCCATAATTTCTCGTCTAAGTGAAGTTTTATCAAAATCAACCGCCCGCTGCCATCCTGGACGTTTTATTTCTGTTCTTGCCTTCATAATTGAGATTGCTAATTTACCAGTTAAATCCTCTGGTGTCGCCCATATACTTGCTAATCTATTTGTCATTGCTTTTGTACGAAACATTTTTAACTTTTCTATTTTACTTTTATCCGTTTCTACTTTATATGTTGAACTGATAAACACTTGGTATTTCTTATTATTCATCTACTTTTTCTCCCCCTCTTTATCATTTCTGTTTACTTTTTTCTAAAACCCACATAATCTTTTTCATTAATGTTTTAAATTTCCAATTTCATATAATGCTACTTTATGTTCTTTTATCCATTACACAAATTAAGGTCACAAACTCCACCCATCCCCAAATCAGGACACACTACTCCACCGCATTCTCAGAGGGCATCCCCTTAAATCTTCCATAAAATTACACTTTAACTATCGTTTCTCTGAAATCATAGTATATCACCATATGCCAAAAAAGTACAGACAAAACCGAATATTTGTTCTATACTTTTTTATTGATACTGCCGCTGTACTTATATTATATTTATTTTTCCTATTCGCAAAAAGGAGCTGCTCACGATTGTCTCGTGAGCCAACTCCTTTTGCCGCCTAATTCTTATTATACTATCGCTTTTATTCTTCTACTGGAGACACGTTTTCTCCGATTTCCTCTACAGAATCACTTTCTGTGTCGTCTGCTGGAACTTCTCCGGCATCATCTGCTGGTGTTCCTTCCGCGTCATCTGCTGGCGCTTCTCCAGCATCGTCTGCTGGCGTTCCTTCCGCATTGTCTGCTGGAGCTTCTCCGGCATCATCTGCTGGTGTTCCTTCCGCATCGTCTGCTGGAGTTTCTTCGGCATCATTTGACGGAGCTGTTTCTTCTTCCTCTTCTGGAGTTTCTCCGGTATTCTCGGATGGAAGAACTTCTGTCTCATCTTCAGTCAGTTCATCTTCTGAGATACGATTCACTAAGCTTTCGTCACCTTGACTCTCTGCATTTTCAGAATCAAAAGCCGGTCTCGTTGCAGATACATGCAGCATTGCCGTTCCCGTTTCACTTCCATAGCTTCTGATTCCCACATAATAATCCATTCCTGCTGTACACTCCTGTGTAAAGTAGAAGTTACTGCTCTGTCCGCTATCATCATTGTACGTCAATTGCTCGTCATTCGCGTTCAACAGCACTCCATAAGTGTCATAGGTTCCAGAAGAATAGAAATAATAAGTTCCTGTTACTGCTGGTGTGAATTTATAATATTGATATTCCCTTGTCAAAGACAGGGTTGCAGGCTGCTCTGCAGCAATTACTTTTGTACTGTCTGTTACAGTCACCTGAGCTGTCGCCCTTGGGCCAGAAGCCGCATTCACTGTAATGTTCAGTGTGGAAGTAATCGTTTTCCTTCCCAGCGTCTTCTCTGATGTCAAAGCATAAGAACCCTCTCTCAAATAGACAGTATCTCCCTGTCCATAAGAAATTCCGTCTACATCATACCATGTTCCAAACGCATTTTCTGATGATACTGACGCATTGTTTGAATCAATGATGATACGGCGCAGAGCCAGCGGAATGTCAAATCCGGAACGTGTGGCATCCAGCTGCTGAGCGTACAGATATTTATGGCTCTTTCCATAGCTTGCTTCAATATCATAAGTACCAGATATCAGAGTCATGGAAAATGCGCCGTTTGCATCCGTTGTAGTTTCATAATCCTTCTGATAGCGGTTAGCCTTGTCCTTATTTTCAAATTCTACTGTTGCATTTACCACCGGATTTCCGTTCAAATCTTTTACAATTCCAGACACAGAAATGGAAGCAGACACATAAAGTTTTACTTCTGTTGCCGTTGTATAAGCTGCATTGTTTCTATCCTGAACATTTACCATCAATGTGTAAGCTCCCGGCGCTCCTCTAAAGGTTCCGCTTATCTCACCATCTTCGGAAATAGTCAGTCCATATGTATTTCCGCTTAAACTGCAGATATAAGAACCGCTGCCGCCGCTAATCTCAACAGAACTTCTCACGTAGGCTGTTCCATCTGCTTTCAATAAACAATATACTGGTTCTGCCGCTGCTGAAATTGCATCTTCACTTCCGATTACCCAGGTAATGGCATAGGTACGTGTATTTCCCAGCTCGTCTACCGTTGTCAGCTGAGATACTGTTTTCTCCTTTTGCAGCAATCTTCCATAGAACCGTACAGATGTACCCCTCTCTTCCATTTTAATGCCTCTAGGCAGATTTGATACTACGCATGCCACATAACCATAGTTTCCATTGTACTCATTAAAGGAAATTTCTCTTTCCACAATTGTGTTGTAAGTTGCCTTATAATTGATTTCCTCTGTATACTGGAATGTTCCTTCATTGTAAGATGTAGTTCCAGAAGAGGTGTTGGAGCCCCACAGCCCACTTACGGTAACTTGAACGTTGTCCTGATTACGTATGATGTTGGACGTATTATTTGTTGAATCCAGCACCAGCAGATAAGATTTGTTATCTGCAGAAGCGATATTATCCAATTTACATGGTTTGTTGTAGTTTCCCTTTCCTGTTTTATTCAGTTTCACCGTAAAATTAGAAAGAGTCAAAGCCTGCGCTTCTGACAAATCTACTTTGATTGTAGAAGCGTTTACCACAGACACAGAAGTTACTGTAATAGGATTTCTCACCGTAACTTTTATGCTCTTTTTGGCACCGGAACCATCCGTCGCTGCGGCTGTAATTTGGGCAGTTCCCGCCTTAACGCCTGTTATTTTTCCTTTGCTGTTTACCGTAGCTACACCAGCATTTGAGCTGCTCCAAACCACTTTCTTAGTGGTAGCCTTGGAGGGAGATACCGTCGCTTTAACAGTAATGGATTTTCCAGTCTGAATAGTTGCTGAAGTCTTATTCAGTTTAATGGATTTCACTGGAGTTCCTACTTTAACCGTCACAGTCTTTTTCACACCAGAACCATCTGCTGCCGTGGCTGTAATCTTGGCGGTTCCTTTTTTCACGCCAGTTACTTTTCCCTTGCTGTTTACCTTGGCAACTTTTTTATTGGAACTGCTCCAAATTACGCTTTTGTTGCTGGCATTTGAAGGGGTTATTGTAGCTTTCAGCTTAATGGTTTTGCCTTTAGCTACCGTGGGAGTGGTCTTGTCAATGGTAATTGCTTTTACCGGAGTGCCTACCTTTACGTTGATAACCACTTTCTTCTTTTTGTCAGCCTTAGAAGTAATGGTAATTTTAGCTGTTCCGTTCTTCTTAGCTTTCACCTTTCCTGACTTATCTACACTTGCCACCTTGCTCTTGCTGGACTTGTACGACACAGATTGTGATACTTTTTTCTTCTTGTCGCTGCTGACCACCTTTACTTTCAGTTTCATAGACTTCCCTTTTTTCAATGTCAGGGACTTCGACGGCAGATTCGTCACCGTCACGCTTTTTACCTTGCCGTTATTAGCTGCCACTGCAGGTGATACATCACACATTGACAACGCCAACACCAGCAAAAGTGCCCAAAAGACCATGATGCCTCTGGATTTCTTTTGCATGTTACGCTCCTTTCTTTGCATGTTCATTTCATCCTCCCTTTGCATAATATTAGCCGTTTATGGCTAATGTCTATTATATCACTCAACTCCTATCATATCAAGTAAATATTATTCTTTTTATTTAGAAGGAGGACAACACATTGATTTCTTATGAAAAATTATGGCTTACTATGAAAGAAAAAGGAATTTCTCAATATGCGCTGATAAATAAATATCACGTCAGCGCCGGACAGCTGTCCCGGCTTCGGAAAAATTCCTATATCAGTACTCACACGGTTGATACGCTCTGCAATATTCTGAATTGCCAGGTGGAAGACATCATGACCCATGTAAAAGAATCGCCTGAGCAGGCAGCAGAGCTTTAAAAGCTGCACAAAAAGAGGCTGCTGCAAAATAGCAGGTTCCTGCAAGATAACGTACAGATACTGTAACATTATCCTGCAGAACCATTGCATTTTGCAGCAGCCTCTTTTCTATAATAATTAATATGATATTTTCAAACTATACTTATTCTTTAGTGTCTACAAGTACAACACTGGAATCTCCCTTTTCAGCCTGTTCCAGTACCGCCGCAGCCAGTTTCTGGAAAGAATTGTAAGAAGAAGTGGCGCCGGCCAAAGCGTCAATGTCATTTCCCTGCTGTTTCTCCAAAAGCTGTCCCGCATAATAGCGTGTATACTCATTTGGATACGTGCCGTCGGTGTGAAACATATTCTGCATATAAGCGTTATCCCAGCTTTTGATAAATCCACTGACGTTTTCAGCATTGTATTCCACAGACACAATACTTCCGCCTTTCACCATAATAGTAACATATTCTTTCCAGCCAAAATTAAATTCAGCAGCCTGTGCTGTATAGTAACCATCCTGAAGCCCTGTCTTATCATCGCCGCATGCCGTCAGCGACAGCAGCATCAGAAAAAGCAGAACAATACTTATTATCCTCCTCATCTGTCACGTTCCTCCTTTAACACAAACTTCTCCACCTGAGATTGAAGAGCCTCTGCCTCTTTTGCCAACAGTCCGCTGGATTGTTCTGTCCCACCGGCATTCTGCAGGTTCCGGTCCGCAATAGAAGAAATATTCTCAATGCGCTCCTCCATAATTGTCAAAGCACTTTCCTGTCCTTCTACCGCTGTTACCAACGCATCAGAAATCGCGCTAATCTGTTCAGAAACAGAAGAAATAGCCTGAAGAGAACCAGCCGTATCAGCAGTCAATTCTACACCAGTCTGAATGATGGCTCTGGTGCTGCTTACCATCTCCGTAGCACTCTGGGCTGCTTTCGCACTTCTGACAGCCAGTTGTCTGACCTCATCGGCAACTACCGCAAACCCTTCGCCGGCGCTTCCAGCCCGGGCCGCCTCAACAGAAGCATTAAGGGACAATATATTCGTCTGGAAAGCAATATCCTCAATGGATTTGGCAATCTTAGTGATTTCCTGGGCATTGATGCTGATATCATTCATCGCGTTGGAAAGAGCAGCCATCCGGGTATTTGCTTCCTGAACACACTTGGCAATCTCCTCTGTCTTAACACGAGTCTGCCCACTGCTCTCCGTGACACTGGACAACCGTTCCTTCACATGGGACACTTCACCAACCAGTTCTTCCGCAGATTGATTCTGCTCCACAGAAGCCTGATACAGTTGGCCGGACTGTCCATTCATCTCTTCAGACATATCTGCCAGCCGGCCAGCCGCCGCACGGAAGCCCAGAATCGTTTCATTCATAGATTGAATAATCGTACTCAGACTTGCCCGAATTAAGGCAAAATCCCCCATATAGTCCACCTGAGGCTCCACACTCAGGTTCCCATCTGCAATCTGAGTCAGCACTTGCTGAATGTCTGATATGTAACGATTCACGCTCTCCACTGTGGTATCCAAAGTCTGAGTCAGCACTTCCAGTTCATCTTTGGAATGAACGGAAGCCACCTCTGTATGCAAATCACCGTCTGAGAGAGCTACCATTCGTTTTGTTACACCTTTTACCGGACGGGATATGGAACTTGCCAAACGTAGAACTAATAAAATGGAAACAAGCAGAACCGCCAGAGTAGCCAATATCGCCGCCATCATTGCCGCACTAATTAAATGATTATAATCTGCCTTTGGAACCTGAATTACCAGAGACCACTGCGTGCCTCGAACAGGGGAAAAGGCTACCAGTATTTCTTCATCATTGTGAGAAAATTCTGTGGCTCCCGTCTCACCTGAATTTACATTGCTGAGAGCCTTCTCATTCTCTCCGTTAAGCTGAGCCAATGTGTTCCCCACCAAAGACTGTTCCGGATGTCCCACAACAATACCTTCCCTGTTCACCATATAAGCTATCCCATTCTTTCCCAGGTTGATACCGCTCAACACATCATTGAGCGTATCATATTTGTAGACACCCACCACGTACAAAGCAGTTTCTCCATTTTCTTTTACCGGCATCCCCATGGTAATGCCAAGCTTCTCCTGAAAAATAGTGGAAGAATCAATCGTCAAATTATCTGATTCCTGAAGCAGCGAAAAAAAGCCGCCGT
>JAAWLS010000112.1 GCA_022798035.1 Lachnospiraceae bacterium
TCCGCCGCGTCGCCGGGGACATTTTATCGGTATGCCCATTTACAACATTTGATACCGTCGTAGGGCTTAAACATAAAATAGAGGCAATCTCTTTAATCGTAATCATATTTTCTCCCCGGCTTATTTATTTTCTTCTATGATTTTCCAAATATCATCTGTTTCCGGCATGGAGCGTATGGCTCCCTTCTTCGTAGTGACAAGATAGGCAGCCGCATTGGCAAAGGTCAGCATCTGCTCCAAATCTTCTCTTGTAAGATTGTCAATGTCCCGGTATAAAAGCTCATGCAGAATGCTTCCGCAGAACGTATCTCCCGCGCCTGTAGTCTCAATGGTTCCTCCCAATCGGAAACTGGGCCGGTAAACCATCTGCTCCTTGTAAAATGCATAACTTCCTCCTGCCCCTGCCGTTACCAGGAACAATTTCACCGGAAATTTCTCCCGCAAAAGAGCTGCTCCTTTTTCAATATCCTTCTCCCCTGTGAGAAATTCCACTTCTTCCTCAGAAATTTTGCATACGTCGCATTTGCTCAGACCATACTCCATTTTTTCTTTGGCTTTTCCCAAATCTTTCCACAGCGGAATGCGCAGATTCGGGTCAAAAGAAATCAATGCACCGCAGTCTTTCGCCGTATTTACTGCCTTTTCTGTGGCTCTGCACACACTCTCATGGGTCATAGACAGTGTTCCAAAATGGAATATCCGGCTGTTTCGAATCTGCACCTCATCCACTTCTTCCTCCGTCAGCATCATATCTGCTCCAGGATTCCGGTAAAAAGCAAAATCTCTGTCGCCGTTTTCAAATGTTTTTACAAAGGCCAGCGTCGTCTTCACCTCATCATCAAAACAGAGTCCGTCCGTTCCGATATTCAGCTCCGCCAATGTATCGCGCAGCAGATATCCAAACTGGTCTTTGCCCACTTTTCCGATGAAGTTTGTGCTCCTTCCACATTTGTTCAGCAGCGCCAGCACATTACAAGGTGCACCTCCTGGGTTGACTTCCAAAAGAGAATTTCCCTGTTCGGAAACTCCCGTGTAAGTGAAATCAATCAACAATTCTCCCAATGCAGTTACGTCGTATGTTTTCATAACACTCCATCCCTTCCTTACTAAACTTTTACATTCTCTCAGGCGCCTCAAATCCCAGCAAATCAATGCAGATTTCCAGCACCCGCTTTGTCAGCTCCAGCAACTTGATATAGCCTGCCTGAACTGCCTCATCCGGCTCCGCCAGGATTTTCGTCTCGTGATAAAAATGATTAAAGGCATTGGCCAAATCATAAATATACGCACAGAGTTTGTGAGGCGCCGTCTCCTCATAGGCACTCTCTATCACGCTGTTGAATTTACTGATTTCCAGCATCAGGCTCTTCTCGCTTTCAGAATGAGCCGGAAGAATCTCAGCCTGTTCCGGCAAAGATGTTTTGTCCTGATACTTTTTCAAAATAGACTTCATCCGCACAATGGTGTAGAGGATGTAAGGCCCTGTGTTCCCCTCAAAAGAAGTAAATCTGTCAATATCAAAAATATAATCTTTGGATGCCTGGTTGGACAAATCGCCGTATTTGATGGCAGAGAGAGCCACCACTTTGGCGGTTTCTTGTCCTTCCTGCTCTTCCACTGTGTGGTTGTCCGCAATCTTCTTGTACATTTCCTCATTGATGCTTGACACCAGATATTCCAAACGCATCACACCGCCCTCTCTCGTCTTAAAGGGCTTGCCGTCTTTGCCGTTCATGGTGCCGAATCCTAAGAATTTCAGCTCTGTCTCTGGTTTTACCAGTCCTGTTTTCTTGGCGCATCGGAATACCTGAGTAAAATACAGCTCCTGTCGTTTGTCCACCACATAAATAATTTCATCTGGATTATAGTCTTTCATACGCCACACAATCGTGGCAAGGTCTGTAGTATTGTAAAGGGAAGCGCCGTCTGATTTTAAAATCATGCAGGGAGGAATCTCTTTGGCGTCGCTTTCTTCTTTTACATCCACCACCAGAGCGCCCTCGCTGATATAGGCAAATCCATCCTCTTTCATCTTCTGTACCATATCTGGGATGTAGGGCTGTGCGTCGGATTCTCCTTTCCACAAATCAAAAGACACATTCAAGTTCTCATAATTGCGCTTTAAATCGCTGACTGACACCTGCAGAATATGGTTCAAAAGAGCTGTATAGCCGCGCCTTCCATGCTGCAGCTCATAAGTAGCTGCCATGGCCTCTTCTTTGTATTTTTCGTCCTCCTTGGATTTCCCGCTGGCAGCCGGATAAATTTCTTCCAGCTCAGAGATGGTAAAGGGAGGTTCCTCTGGATATTCTCCTGCGTAATCTTCCTCAAAATACACCAAATCCGGTTTCCGCTCCCGCAGTTCTGTGATAATCAGTCCCATCTGCAGACCCCAGTCTCCCAAATGCACGTCTCCTATCATGTTGTGTCCCACAAACCTGCCGATTCGTTTGATGCTCTCTCCGATAATCGCAGAACGCAGATGTCCCACATGAAGGGGCTTTGCCACATTGGGTCCGCCGTAATCAATCATGATTGTCCTAGGATTCTGGCACTTGTCACTGCCGAGACGTTCCTTGTCTGCCTCCATGTTCCGCAGATATTCCGCCAGATATTCTGAATTCAGCTTCAGATTCAAAAATCCCGGCTTTACAGATTCTGCTGATTCAAACATCGGATTTTTCTGCAGAATCTCTGCAACTTTATCCGAAATCATAAAAGGCGCGCATTTGTATTCTTTTGCAGCTGCCATCGCTCCGTTGCACTGATATTCGCAGAGGTCCGGCCGGTTAGAAAGCGTCACTTTCCCATATTTTTCCTCATATCCTCCGGCTTTCATTGCTTCTTTGACTTCTCTGCTGATTACATCCAATATTTTTTCCATAGTACTCCTCGTTTCTCCTGCTGTTTCTCATTGTAGCCCGATAACTCCACCAGGCCTCTGTCATGCATTCAGACATGACCTATTTCCTAATTATAATAACAAAAAGCAGAAAAGTTGTCACCCACTTTTTGACGCTTTCATAGAAAGTGTAAAATTTTTTTCTGTAGCAGCGCCGGCCCCAGCAGACTCTTCTAACTGCGCCTCAGTTCTCTGACACAAAAAGAAGCCGCTCTTTGAGAAATTCCCAAAAACAGACTGCAGGCCGCCTTCTTTTTATAGATTACACAAATTCGGCACTGGTAACGGCTGCAAACCTCCTCTGAAATCTGCCGCCGTTACCAGTGCCGTAATTTTTCCGCTGTCCATTTCCTCTGTTTATGCAAAGATTATGCAAAAAAATTCTCCGCCAGAGTAAACGTTCCCACGGTTCCCACCGTTCCTGTCATGTAGATAGTCTCGTCTTCTTCCATCTCTATCAAAAGGTCTCCGCCCTGCATGTGTACTGTGACTGTATCATCCACCAGTCCCATCCGTTTTGCTGCCGCTGCCGCCGCGCAGGCTCCTGTTCCGGAAGCCAGAGTATAACCGGCCCCGCGCTCATAAATTTCTATGGCAATGTTTTCCCTGTCTATCACTTTGCAAATCTGCATATTAGTTCGATTGGGGAAATACTCTGCCCCTTCCACATACGGTCCCAAATCTTTTGCTTTCTGAGGCGTTACCTCCTCCATCATAATCACGCAGTTTGGATTTCCCACGGAGAGACATGTGGTATTGTAATCATTGTCATGAAAGCGCAGATGAGCATTTACAATTTCCCCTTGCAGCCCTGTCAGAGGCATCTCTGCTCCTGCATACACTGGTTTTCCCATATTGACCCGCATGGTACTTCCATCTTTCTCCATAAATTCAATTTCCACATCTCCTGCCAGCGTATTGAGAACAAATTTTTTCTCTTTTACATATCCTTCGTCCAGCAGGTATTTTGCAAAAATCCGCACGCCGTTTCCGCTTTTTTCCGCCTCTGACCCATCCGGATTAAAAATCTGTACTTTAATCTTTCCATCTTCCAGAATCGGCCCATAAAGCAGACCGTCCGCCCCTACGCCGAAATTTCTCCGGCAGAGCATCTCGATATTTCTCGTCTGTAGTTTTAAATCATTTTTGTTAGGGTCAAGTACCAAATAATCGTTGCCCAATCCGTGATATTTTTTCATCCTAATCTGATTCATATATCCCATCCTTTCTACGCTGCATCCTTTTGATATTCAAATTTTATAGTCTTATTGTATTCCTATTTTTTTGCATATAACAGAGGATATATTGCTTGAAATATTGCAAAAAATGCGATATGATTTCTATAAAACCACGTTATGATATCAAAGCCAAAATACCTTTTAACCCTAATATCATATTGCAGAAAGGCATTATTATGCATCAGACATCAACAGAAAAAAAACAGAGCGGATATCTTCATCAGAATTTCCGTCTGTTTCACTTAAAAGATAAAAAAAATCAGGAGTTTGAATTTCACTATCACAATTTCAACAAAATTATCATATTCTTATCAGGCAGAGTCACTTACCTTGTGGAAGGGAAGGCCTATCACTTAAAACCCTGGGATATCCTTCTGATAAACCACCACGATATCCACAAACCTGTGATTGACTCCGGCACTGCATACGAACGTGTTGTCATATGGCTGCAGCAAGACTTTATTGAGTCACAGAGAGATTATGCCTGCGACCTCTCCCGCTGTTTTACCACGGCAGATGAGAAGCGGTTTAATCTGATACGCCTGAATCACACTCTGCAGACTGAGATTCAGACTATCCTCCATCAGCTTGAATCTTCCCTTGCCAGCCAGGAATTTGGACATGAAGTCTTAAGCCAGACTTACTTTTTGCAGCTCATGGTCTATTTAAACCGGGTATTTGTCCCTGAAACGTATCATATCCATGAGGCCGCTCCCCCATATGACAAACAGATTGCAGAAATTCTATCATACATTAACCTGCATCTGACAGAAAATCTATCTAATGAGACATTAGCGGAGCGATTCTACGTCAGCAAATATTACCTTATGCATAAATTTAAGAAACATACCGGCTATACGCTCCACAGCTATATTCAGCAAAAACGGCTGCTTCAGGCTGCAGATATGATTAAAAGCGGAACACCCGTTCTGAAAGCTTCTTCTCTGTGCGGATTCTCAGACTATTCCACGTTTTTGAGGGCTTTCCGCAAATTCTACGGCACTTCTCCCAGGGATTTTATACTCTCCTCTACTGACGGATATAAATCCCCTGCTGTTCAATAAAATCTTCCAGTTCATCCTGCGCATCCTGAGACCAGGTCTCATTTAAAGGGGCCTTTTCCCTCTGTTCTTTTGAGGACACCTCTATCGTTTTCTCTTTTATATCTTTAGGCTGTTTCATGCTTCTCCTCCGCTCATATTCTCCGTTTCCATAACCAGATTTTCTGTATTCTCTAACGCCGAATTCTCTGCTGCTGGATTCTCCGGCTCCACAGGAATTTCTGACGCTGGATTCTCTGCTGCTTCTGCAGTCCCTTCTATTTCTGAGACATCCTCTGTATTCATTCCGTCTTCGGCAGGAATTTCTGAAGCTGTCTCGCCATTCTCATTATCTGGCTCTGGGCCTGAACTATTCTCTTCGGTATCTGCTTCCATAACTGAACCATCATATCCGGAGTCTGTCTCTGAAACTGAATCACTTTCCTCCGCAGCATCTGCTTCTGCCTTGGATTCATCCGCTCCATACTCCTCTGGTACGTGTACTTCCACCGCACTATTTTCTTGTACCATCCCTGCACTGCTGGCAGCAATAATACTTTGCAGTTCTTTACTCTTTTCACTTAAAATCGCCTCTACTCTTTCCTGCATAATGCCGTCCATAGGATTCTTCCCTGTGGCATCCATTCCTGTCTCTAACTGTCTTTCCAGCATCTCCTGCTCTGCTAAAAGCCGCTCAATCTCCATAGCCTGTTTCTTGTTGGCATCCTCTCTCAGCTGTTTCACAAGATGCTCTGCCTCTTCTCTTCTCTGTTTCTTATGTTTCTTCTCTTCTTCCCGCTGTCTTCTCTCCAATTCTTCCCTGCTGGTATAGATAATATTCCTTCTCTTTACAATGCTTCTTGCAATCTTCTCCCTTTCATTCCTCTTATCAATTGCGTCCTTCATATTCAGCTTCTCCTAATAACGAATTTTCTATTTTCTTCGGATATATTTTCAAATAAATTTTCGACATTAATCATCTCTTCGCGGTACGCCTTCCGACTGATGACTATTCAACTAATATAATGTCTATCGACATTATAGCATGAAAATTCTATGAATAAAAGTAGCAAATTACGTGCATTCTTTTAATACAAACACTCGTTATGATTCACACATCAGCCTATGCAGGAAAACACATATAGAAACATGCGTTTTTCCTGCATAGGCTGATGTGTGAACTGTAACTAAAACTTTCCGGAGGTAACATCATGGCTGCATATAAAGTAGAAATTTGCGGAGTCAACACAGCAAAACTCCCGGTATTAAAGGAAGAAGAAAAAAGCGATTTATTTTCCCGTATCAAGGCTGGTGACATTGAAGCCCGTGAAGCTTACATCAAAGGCAATCTTCGCCTCGTTCTAAGTGTTATCAAACGTTTCTCCAACAGCAATGAAAATGTAGACGATTTATTTCAAATCGGATGCATTGGACTGATTAAATCCATTGACAATTTTAATCCTGACATCGGCGTAAAGTTCTCCACTTACGCAGTACCTATGATTATCGGAGAAATCAGGCGGTATCTGCGGGACAATAACTCCATACGTGTCAGCCGCTCTCTGCGGGACACTGCTTACAAAGCAATTCACGCCAAAGAAATGCTCTCCAAAAAAATGTCCAAAGAGCCTACCATTGATGATATTGCAAAAGAGATTGAGATTCCCAAAGAAGATATCGTATTCGCTTTAGACGCCATTCAATGCCCGGTAAGCCTCTATGACCCCGTCTATACAGACGGAGGAGACACTCTCTATGTCATGGACCAAATCAGTGATAAGAAAAATAAAGAAGAGACCTGGGTGGAAGAGCTCTCTCTGAGTGACGCCATGAGACGGTTAAATGAACGTGAAAACTATATCATTAAACTCCGTTTCTTTGAGGGCAAAACTCAAATGGAAGTGGCAGAAGAAATCCACATCTCCCAGGCCCAGGTCAGCAGACTGGAAAAGTCTGCTTTGAAAAATATGAGAAATTATTTATCTCTTACTCCCACTTATCGCAGAGAGAGTTAATCTGATCTGCAAATTTTCCAAGTTCTTTGTTGGGACGTCCCTCTGACTTGCGTATCACAGACAGCAGACGCTCTCCAGCCGCCAGCAATCTGGCAAAGACATTGGAAACCGCACGTGCATCTTTCTTTTTCTGCACTTTTTTCTCCCGGCTTCCTTGAACCACGCAGGCATTTTGCTCCAAATCATAGATATCTCCGCTGTAAGGAGCCACAGCCGCGAGTCCTGTCTCTTTCTCCACCA
>JAAWLS010000113.1 GCA_022798035.1 Lachnospiraceae bacterium
TGCCGAAATTTGAAATTGTGCGCCCAAGAAGCATGATTACGCGGAACACGGTGGAAAGCATGCAGGCGGGCCTGATACCAGAAAAGGCGTCTGCGACTATCTGGGCTATCTGGGAGTTGCGATTGACGACGAGGCAAATAAGGTACGGGGAGAGGAAAAGATTATTTCTACCCCGGATTCCAAAGTGACAGTTTTGTGTCTGCCTACCAACGAGGAGCTGGCAATTGCCCGGGAAACGGTGGCGTTGGTAAAATAAGAGATTGACAAACGAAACTTTGAAAGGTATAATATATCATGTTTGTGCCGCGCACATGGTAGGAAGAGGCCCATATGGCCAGCGTCATATCGGAAGATAGGATGGGAAGTGCAGATAGGAGATTGTCATGAGAGTAGAATTAACAGACATAATTTCCAATGAGAATAAGGAAACGTCAGAGCAGGCAGAACTTGAACTGCTGTCATTTGACTCAAAAATGGGACAATTTCCAATCGTGAAGAAAGCACCTTTTGTAATGAAGTTTACGAATGAGAACAATAAGCGTCTGCTTATTCAGGGTGAGACGGAAGTTACAATTGCAATTCCATGTGACCGCTGTCTGGAAGAAGTGAGAAGGACAATTCCCATTATTATAGAGAAGGAAATTGACCTTACGGGAGACAGCGAGGAGACGGCAATAGAAAGTTTAGATTATATAACAGGAACAAATCTGGACGTAGACCAGCTTATTTTCGGAGAAATCTTGGTGGGCTGGCCGATGAAGAATCTGTGCAGAGAGGATTGCAGGGGCATCTGTAAGAGATGCGGTACGAATCTGAATCAGACAGAATGTCAGTGTCCAAAAACAGAACTGGATTCGAGAATGGCGGCAATCCAAGATATTTTTAAGGGATTTAAGGAGGTGTAAGAATGTCTATATGTCCAAAAAATAAATCTTCCAAAGGAAGAAGAGACAGAAGAAGAGCAAACTGGAAAATGACTGCTCCGACTTTGGTAAAATGCAGTAAATGTGGTGAGCTGATGATGCCTCACAGAGTGTGCAAGAGCTGCGGAAGTTATAACAAAAAAGAGATTATCCCTCAGGACTAATCGTGTAAGCAATTAAGGGCCTTTCCATGCGGAGAGGCCTTTGATTTTAATAACGGCAGGAAATACAGAAGAATTTCCTGTTGTATTTAAGCAAAGTGTGCAGTCCCTTCGATGTGGAAGCGCAGGCCTGCCCACTTTGTTTTTAAGAAGAAAGGATGAGATTATGGGACTTTTCAATTTAGAAGGCGGTCTGATGCGCTCCCTCTCCAAGTTTACAGACTGTATCTGCCTGAGTCTGTTGTTTTTGGTGAGCTGCATTCCGGTCATTACCATTGGAACCGCCGCCGCGGCTTTGTATCACACAGTGCACAAGGTACTGCGGCATGACAGAGGATATTTGTTTCGTGAGTATGCGGAGTCTTTTCGTGACAACTTCAAACAGACGCTGCCGGTCTGGCTGATTGCCATGGTAATCGGCGCTGGTCTGGGCGTGGATTTGTATGTGATGAATTTCTATGGAAGAACGGGGAGCGCTTACGCAGCTTTTTCCATTGTGTTTGCGGTGGGGTTTGTTGTGTGGTTTTCCTGGGTCTCCTATCTGTTTCCCTATATGGCCCGCTTTGAGAATACCAGGAAGCAGTCTATGAAAAATGCCATTCTGATGGCAATCCTGCATCTTCCCATGACAATTTTGATGCTTGTGGCTGCGCTGTTCATAGGACTTACCATGTATTTGGTGCCCTTTTTGATTCTCGTTCTCCCGGCTGTTTATGTCTGGATTCAGAGCTTTATACTGGAGCGGGTGTTCCGGAAACATATGAGTGAGGAAGATAAGAAAAAAGAAGACGAGAAATACGGAAAGTAACAGTTTGGCCGTGTATTTTGATACAGCTTTGTTTCACAGAAATTTCTACTATATTCTTATAAAAATATTTATGGGAACTTCTGCGTTCCTGTGGATATTTCCTTTTGACTGCCAGCGGGAAACTCGAATAGAATTTCTAGTAGCTCTAACTTTGGAGATGGATGATATTAATTCCCTCCAATTCAAACTCAGTTTTCCTGTCAGTAAAAGGTATTGGATAGTACCCCATATGTTTTCCTCACGGAAAGTCATTCTGGTTTTCCTAACAGCGGAGGCAGCTGAGATTTTTATTGACGGCTCTTAATACTTATAGTATATTCTTAGATAGGTATTTCATAAATAGGGAAATAATTCCTGTTTATGCACCGTAAGGAGGAGACTTCATGCAGGAAATGATAAAGGTAGCAGTGGATGCCATGGGCGGAGATAATGCGCCTGCCGAGGTGATAAAAGGGGTAATTAATGCTGTTACACTGCGACAGGATATCAAAGTATATCTGGTTGGTCATCAGGATGCAGTGAAAGAAGAATTGGCAAAGCATTCATACAACGGAACACAGATTGAAGTGATTCACGCAGAAGAGGTGATTG
Organism: Lachnospiraceae bacterium; assembly: GCA_022798035.1. Classification (GTDB taxonomy): domain Bacteria; phylum Bacillota; class Clostridia; order Lachnospirales; family Lachnospiraceae; genus Petralouisia. The sequence continues at coordinate 2,484 of JAAWLS010000113.1, forward strand.
AGAACGCAGAACCTCCGGTGATGGCAATTCGAAGGAAAAAACAGTCATCAATCGTAGTGGGGATGAATATGGTGAAGGAAGGGAAGGCAGACGCTTTTATTTCGGCAGGAAGTTCCGGAGCTGTATTGGTAGGCGGACAAGTTATTGTCGGAAGAATCAAGGGAATTGAACGGCCGCCGCTGGCGCCGCTGATACCTACAGAAAAGGGAGTATCATTGTTGATTGACTGCGGAGCAAATGTGGACGCAAGGGCTTCTCATTTGGTACAATTTGCAAAGATGGGCTCCATTTACATGGAATATGTAATGGGCGTTAAGAGGCCTAAAGTTGCAATTGTAAATATTGGGGCAGAGGAAGAGAAGGGAAATGCATTGGTAAAAGAGACATTTCCGCTTCTGAAAAACTGTCCGGATATCAATTTTGTGGGAAGTATCGAGGCAAGGGACATTCCGAAGGGGGATGCGGATGTTATTGTATGCGAAGCATTTGTGGGCAACGTGGTTTTGAAGCTCTATGAGGGATTGAGCAGCACCCTGATGGGAGTCATCAAGAAGGGAATCACAGGAAGCTTCAAAAGCAAAATAGGTGCGCTGCTGGTAAAACCTTCTCTGAAAAATACATTGAAGGCTTTCGATGCCACAGAGTACGGCGGAGCGCCCCTGCTGGGACTGAATGGATTGGTGGTGAAAACCCATGGAAGTGCCAAGGCAAAAGAAATAACCAATTCTGTTATCCAGTGCGTTACATTTAAAGAGCAGGAAATCAACGAAAAAATAAGAAGGAATATTGCGGTATCTCCCGCGGAAGAAGAGTGAAGAGAGTAAATGGAGGAAAGAGTGAAAGAATTTACGGATTCTTTTGCTAACTACCTGTTTGTGCCTAAAAGTGCACAGAATGGAGGAAATTATGGAATTTGAAAAAATTAAAAAAATCATTGCAGAAATATTGAATCTTGATGTGGAAGAAATCACAATGGAGACGACATTTATAGATGACTTGGGAGCAGATTCTCTGGATATTATTGAAATTATTATGGAGCTGGAGCGGGAATTCTCTATCTCCATTGAGGACGAGGATGCAGAGAAAATTGTCACAGTCGGAGATGCGGTGGAAAGAATTAAAAGCGCCACAAACGATTGAGATATCGTGCATGAATGATTGAAATGTCAAAGGCGTTTTTGCTGAGGCATACCCTTTTGACATTTCAATCATAGGAACATAAAGAGCAGTCACTATTACCAATGAAAGTGATTGCAGAGGGCAGCCACTTTCACATTTTGAGGGAAAGTGGTTGTTTTAGAGAGGTTATAATATGAAATTGCAGAAAGAATTTGAAGAAAAAATCGGATATTGTTTTCAGGACAGCAGCCTGCTGATGCAGGCATTGACTCACAGTTCTTATGCCAACGAACACCATTTGGGCAAACGGGCCGACAACGAGCGCTTGGAATTTTTGGGGGATGCAGTTTTGGAGATTGTGAGCAGTGAATTTCTGTTTCACAGATACCCGGAATATCCCGAGGGAGAGCTGACCAGAATGCGGGCCAGCATGGTGTGTGAACCTACTTTGGCCTTTTGTACTAGAGATTTGAAACTGGGAAAATATCTGCGGCTGGGAAAAGGAGAAGCGCAGACGGGAGGAAGAGAACGGAAATCCATTTTGTCAGACGCTTTGGAAGCTGTGATTGGAGCAATCTATTTAGATGGTGGTTTTGCTAATGCAAAGGAGTTTATCCATCGGTTTGTGCTGAACGATATGGAGCACAAAGAACTCTTTTATGATAGCAAGACTATCCTGCAGGAGATTGTACAGGGAAATTATACGGAAGAGCTGAGTTATCATTTGCTGGGAGAGGAAGGCCCAGACCATGACAAGAAATTCATTGTAGAGGCTAAAATTGGAGACAAGGTTTACGGAAAAGGCCGGGGCAGAACGAAGAAAAGCGCGGAGCAGGAAGCAGCTTACGAGACGCTGCTTCAGTTAAAACAATCAGACACTGGTGAAAGTCCTATATTTCGCGGCAGACGAACGGGCCATGAAAGCGGAAGGCAATAGTTGGAGGAATCAATGTATTTAAAAAGCATAGAAGTTCATGGATTTAAGTCTTTTGCCAATAAAATTTTGTTTGAATTCCACAATGGTATTACGGGAATTGTGGGACCTAACGGAAGCGGCAAGAGCAACGTGGCGGACGCAGTGCGCTGGGTTCTGGGAGAACAGCGGGTAAAGCAGCTTCGGGGAGCCAGCATGCAGGATGTCATTTTCTCCGGTACAGAGAACCGCAGGCCCTTAAGTTATGCCTATGTTGCGATTACCCTAGACAACAGCGACCGTCAGCTCAATGTGGACTATAACGAGGTGACAGTGGCAAGACGGGTGTACCGCTCTGGGGAGAGCGAGTACCTAATTAATGGGACAACCTGCAGGCTGAAAGATGTGAACGAGCTGTTTTACGATACTGGAATCGGAAAAGAAGGTTACTCCATTATCGGGCAGGGGCAGATTGAGCGGATTTTGAGCGGGAAACCGGAGGAGCGCAGAGAACTTTTTGACGAAGCGGCAGGAATTGTAAAATTCAAGCGGAGAAAGGCCACAGCCCAGAAGAAATTAGAAGATGAGCGCCAGAATCTGGTGCGTGTCAACGATATTTTAGAGGAACTGGAGAAACAGGTAGGGCCCTTGGAACGCCAGGCGGAGAAAGCCAAAATTTATCTGAAAAAGAGAGACGAGTTAAAGATTTATGACGTAAACATGTTTCTTTTGGATATGAAACGGATTGAAGAGCAGCTGAAGTCTATTGGGGAAAAGACAGATATTGCCAGAAAAGACATGGAAGAGGCAGACAGCGCATATCAGAATATCAAGTCGGAATATGCCAGAATGGAAGAAAAAATGCAGCAGACAGACGAGGGACTGTCTGCACTTCGACAGGAGCTGGGAGATACAGCTATGCAGAAAGGAAAGCTGGAAGGACGGATAAACGTTCTGAGAGAGCAAATCCACGGAGCTAGACAAAGCGAAGAGCATTTTAAGAGCCGGCAGGAGGCAGTGGAAAGGGAACGCCGGGAGCGAATAGCGCAGAGAGAAGCCTGTGAAAAGGAAAAGATTCAGCTGGACAGCCAGATGCGTTCCATGGAGGAGCAGAAGAGCCAGGTAATGGCCCGGTATCAGGAAATCCAGGAGGAAATTGCAAGGTGCAGCAGAAGGATTGAAGATGGGAAGGAAGAAATGATTCGCCTTCTCAACAACAAAGCTTCCATAAAGGCAAGACAGCAGCGCTATGACACCATGCAGGAGCAAATCAACATCCGAAAAGCCCAGCTGAGCAAAGGCCTGCTGGAGCAGAAAGGCCAGGAGGAAGAGCTGCAGTCTGTTTTGGAGGCCTGCGAGGGAAAATACAGCAAAGCCCGGGAAAACTGCAGACTTCTGGAGGAAGAACTGAAGCAGTTAGAAGAAAAGAACCGGGAGTGGCAGGAGAAACGGGCGGAAACCATGAAACTGTCAGAGGAAGACACAGCACGCTATCACAGGGAAAAATCCAGGCTGGAAACACTGATTAACATTGCGGAGCGCTATGATGGATACGGCAATTCCATCCGCCGGGTGATGGAGCAGAAAGAAAAAGAACCGGGGCTTTTGGGCGTGGTGGCAGATTTGCTTCAGGTAGAACAGAAATATGAAGTTGCCATTGAGACGGCCTTAGGAGGCAGCATTCAGAATATTGTCACAAACGATGAGGCCACCGCCAAGAAAATGATTGGATTTTTGAAACAAAACCGCTATGGACGGGCTACTTTTCTGCCTCTGACCAGCGTGGGGCAGAAAGCATTTTCGGCAAATCAGGCGGCTCTGGCGGAACAAGGCGTCATCGGAATAGGCAGCGATTTGGTGAAGTCTGGCAGCCAGTTTCAGGGGCTGAAAAATTATCTTTTGGGGAGGACTTACGTCGTGGACACCATAGACCATGCCATTGCTCTCGCCAGAAAGTATCAGTACAGTCTTCGGATTGTGACGCTGGAAGGAGAGCTCTTGAGCCCTGGAGGTTCCATGACGGGAGGAACGTTCAAAAATACCAGCAATCTGCTGGGCAGAAAACGGGAGATTGAGAAGCGTCAGAAAGAGACGGAAGAGCTGCAGAAAAAGCTGGAATCCTACCGAAACCGGCTGGAGGATATCAACACAGCCAGAGAACTGCTCAAGGAAGATATGCAGCAGGTTCAGGGAAATCTGCAGGAAGCAATGCTTTTGCAGAATACGGAAGAAATGAATCTAAAACGTGCAAGGGAGCAGAAAGAAGAGAGCGGCAGGCAGTTTGAAATACTGCGGATGGAGAGCGGTGAGATTGAGCAGCAGCTTTCAGAAATCAGCAGACAGCAGGAAATGATTCAGGAAGATATACGCACGGCAGTCCAAAGAGAAAAAGAGATTGAGGAAGAGACGGGAGAATTCCAGCAGATTTTGGACAGGCAGAATCAGCTTGCCCAGGAGAGCCAGAGTGACGTCTCCAAGGTTCAGTTAGAGGAAGCCAACTTCCATCAGAAAGCAGAATTTGTACAGGAGAATATTTCTCGTATTTTGACGGAAATTCAAAAACTGGAAGAGGATTTGCAGGCTGCAGAGAAGGAGAAGAATCAGTCCTGTACAGAAGTGCAGCAGAAGAATCAGGAGATTGAGAAAATCCAGGCGGAAATTGAGCAGTCTGTGACGAGACAGGGAGAGTTAGAACAGCGGATGGAAGCGGAACAGAAGCAGCGGGAGGAAATGGCGCTGACTTACAAGGGATTTTTCCAGAAGCAGGAAGAGCTGTCGAAACAAATCAATCATCTCGATAAGGAGCTGTACCGGCTGAACAGCCAGCAGGAGAAATTAAATGAATCTGCGGAACAGCAGAGCAATTACATGTGGGAAGAGTACGAGCT
>JAAWLS010000114.1 GCA_022798035.1 Lachnospiraceae bacterium
ATCCATAAATTTTTTCATGTGTACTGCCAGCTTCATATCCAGATTGAAAAAATACACAATCAAGCTCAGTCCGAACAATGCCGTACCTGCCGTTATCATCCATTTCAACCATTTCCAGACTCGCTTCATCCTCGTTTTCTCCTTCCTTTCGCCATACCTTTCTGTCTTGCGTACTCTGCCGCTCCCAAAGCTCCCATCAGCTGCGGGTCCACATCCAAATCTATGACTTTTAATTTCAGCACCTGCTCAATGGCCTTTTTCAGGCCTTCATTTTTGGCACATCCTCCAGTCAGGGTAATGCTCTTAGAAGCTCCGGCTTTCTTGGCCATCACAAAGCACCGTTTGGCAACAGAACGCTGAATGCCTGCCGCAATCTCATTCATGGGTTTTCCCTCACCCACCAGTGTAATGACTTCGCTCTCTGCGAACACCGTACACTGAGCGGTAATGGGAATCACATTTTTAGCGCTAAGAGACAGCTTGGAAAATTCCGGCAGCGTCATCTCAAAAGCATTGGCCATAGTCTCATAAAAACGTCCGGTTCCTGCTGCACACTTGTCATTCATGGCAAAATTTTTCACGGTTCCGTCTGTGTCAATGGCAATTCCTTTGATATCCTGTCCACCGATATCTATGATGGACCTCACCTTTGGATTTGTCACAAACACCCCCATGGCATGGCAGCTGATTTCACTGATATTTTCCTGGGCAAAAGGCACTTTGTTTCTCCCATAGCCCGTTCCAATCAAATAATTCAAATCCTCCGCCGCCTGTAAATCCGGCACCTTCTTCACCGTATCTTCCAATGCAGCTCTGGCGCTTTTTTCCGAGTGCATTTTGCTCTTCATGGTAGTGTCCGCCACAATCTCACCATTTTCATTCAGGATGACACATTTTGTGTAGGTGGAACCCACATCACATCCTCCAAAATATTTCATATCTGTATGCACCTCCTACCAGTTGTTCTCATCCGGGAAATCTTCCAGTGTCGGGTCTAAGGGTTCTTCCCGCAGTACGGTACGCATATAGCGGTTTACCTCGTCACGCATGTCTTTGCGTCCCGCCTTTCTTGGGTCCATCAGCCCATGGGTTACCCAGATTAAATGTATGCCCCGGTCTCTCGCCTGTTCTTCAAAAATTCCATGATATCCAGCCATGGCCTTACATCCGATATGCTCATACATAATCACCATATCCGCATGAAATTCCTCACAGAACCGCCACAAATCATCCACGCCCACTTCATAGCCGCCGTTGGAACGGTTGCGCATATTCATTTTCATATACAAATCCGCCATATCATAAAGGGCCTGTTTTTTGTCTGTGGTGCTGTACAGTTCCGTGGAAGTAAGGCTCAGCATGTCAATCAGCGGCAGAATACCCCAGCAGTTCTGCAGCCAAATAGGAAACGCCGTGTAGTATTGGGCCTGTACGCCCCAGAGAACAGCCCGGTGGCGCACCTCTGAAACGCATTGTGCCTTCCGCTCATATCCTTTGCAGGCAATTTCTGTAATCTCCCTGTCGTTCTCCAAAAATCTGGGGTCTCTTCCTCCGCCTACCTGATAGTAGGCGTCCCGGTAAAGAGCCACGTTATTGCCGATGACCTGAGGATAATCTGTCTTGGACATATCCAGCCATTCCCGGAACAGCTTTGTCTCTTCGTTAAATATCTCCATACATTTAAAATAGTGCTCCCAGTCAAAGGTTTCCCCTGTCTGCTCCTCAATAAATTTAATACAGTTTGCAATCTCTTTCGCTCCGTATTCCTGCACGCTTTCCTGCATATGACGGATGGGCACCGCAAGCTGAAAAGTTGGAATGTCGAACCTTCTAGCCTCCACGCCGTTTCCCATGAGACTGCCGTCGCAGGTGGTATTGCAGTTGACGGCACAGACACCCACCAGCGGATAATCATCATCAATGGCACATCCTAATTCTGCTGCCGGCATAGGGCAGACATCTGAGGGAAGTCCATACTCTTCTGCCACATCAATATAGTGCAGCACGCCTTCCTGAGTAACCGTTGACGGCGTATAAACTACCGGAATTTCCCGGCAGACCATCTGCAGATTAGGAAATCCATTCATAATCTGTGACATCATATTTTCATCAAAGACCACAATCTTTTTGTTAAATTCTTTGTCGTTTCCACATTTGGGGTCCGCCCGAAACAGATTTCCAATAGTCTCGCACACATGCTCCACAATAAAATCAAACTCTTTGTGGGCAATGCGAAGCTGAGGCCCCCGCAGGCCTTCCGTGTGCCTGTCCACGAAATCCGGTACTGCCAGATAATTTCCCATCCAGCGGTAACGGAAAAATCCCTTTAAATTGGCTGGTTTTGCCATGAATTTCATCATGACTTTCCAGTTGCCCAGCCATCTGGTATAGTCATACCAGGTATCTGCAGCCCCGCGCCACTCTCTGCGTTTCTTCGTCTTTCTTCCATAGTAGAAATTTCCCAGCTTTTCACTGTTTATTTTCCGGCCCATCTCTTCCCCTCCTTTGCACGGGTATGCGGTTTCTCCGTCTCCTTTGTACGGCCCTGCAGCTTCTTGATTTCCACACTCTCCACAAATGCCTGCACTCTGGTGCGGAGCTGTCCGGAACTTCCCACCACATAAGGACGGTCCACGGAAAGTACTGGATATCCATATTCTTCATGCATAATATGACTTGCAGCCATGCGCTCATATCCCCAGTAGTCGCAGAATTTCATCTGCTCATAGATAATTCCATCTGCGTGGTATTCCATAGCCAGCCGGTCTACGTAATCTTTGCGCTCCTCTATCTTTTCCGTATTCATATACCGGGGACATTGTCCGGTTACCATGTAATGACGGCAAATCTGAGTCAGAATATCTTCGCCCTCTCTCAGCACAATCTCATCCCGGCCCGGGAAAGAGCCAAAACAATGACGGTCTGCCGCAACCAATGCACCGCTTTCTTCTATCAATTTAATGAAATCCAAATCATCAATCTCTGAGCCTGCCAAGACCACACGAATACGGTATTTTTCATCCGGCTCCCTTTCTTTGACTTCTTCCAGCGTCTCCTCCAGAATGGGAATCAATTCTTCCTTCGGACAGCAGTAGGTAGCCAGACAGAACACATGAAATTCATATCCCGTAATCCGGGGATATTCTTCCTTCCGAAATTCTCCGATTTCCCGAATCAGGCGGCAGATGCGGTTGTGCTCTTCCACTGCCTGTCTCAATGCCTCCTCCGAAATATCAATACCATATGTATCATGAAGAGGCTCCAGCACACGCAGGCGCATCTGTTTGACATAGTGTTCCAGCGCCGTCTCATCAGATTTCATGGGAACATCGGAGTATGTAATGAAGAACTTCTCTTTCTCGCAGGTTTTCAGCAGTTCCATATTTTCCACGCAGCGGTTCATGGCTGCGCAGGCGTCCGGCGCGATAATGCAGTCCAGAAAATTATACCCGCCTTCCACGGCCCGTTCCACAAGTGCACGGCAGTACTCGCACAGCAGACTTGTCATGTAGTAAGTTCCGATTTCTATGGTTCCTGTACGGGGCGCTCTCAGACGCACCGAAAAACAGCCGGGCAGGTTCAAAAGCACTTCCGGTATCATGCTGCACACATCCCCCACCGCAATTTTCCCTTCCCGGGAAGCCTTCTGTACAAGCTCATGATTGCTCTCCTCCAAAAGCTTTTCCAGATTGTACAGATGTTTCAGTTCTCTCATAAAATATACCGCCTCCTTATCTCTATTCAGGTACTGCACAGTCCTGAATTTTTCTGTCGTAAATTTAAAGTTCAAATGACTGCAGGATTTCTTCTGCTCCTTTTATCAGCTCTGAATCCTTTGGCAGTTCAAATACGCTTTTTCCCTGAATGTCATTGACAATCTGGGCCTCATCGTTTCCAATCCGCACCATGGGAGCGTCAGGGTATGGATTCTGAAGTTCTATCTTATACTGGGTAATCCGGTTGACTGCCACTCCCATCTTTTCATACATCACCAGACGATCCGCCACCTCTTTGATGGTCTCAATCACCTGCATTCCCTTCCTGCTCTGGTCTGTCACCAGAAGAAGATGGCTCACCTGCTCCATCACCCGGCGGTTGATTTGTTCAATTCCCGCCTCCCCGTCAATTACCACATAGTCAAACTGTTCCGCCAGCATGGAAATCACATCTCTGAGATAAGAATTGACGGCACAGTAACAGCCCGATGACTCCGGCCTTCCAATAGCCAGAAAAGCAAACCCATTTCGCTCGTCCATCATGTCCAGCAGGCGGAACTTTGCCTCTGCCAGAATATCCTGGGTCTCCTTCAATTTTTCTGACACGCCTTCTGTAATCTCGCGTCTTACGTCATCCAAAGTCTCTCTGACTTCCGCTCCCAAAGCAGTGGCAAGTCCCACAGCCGGGTCTGCGTCAATTGCCAGAATCTTGGCCTTGGGATATTTCTCTGTCAACCTGCGCACAAGGGCTGCCGCCAGAGAAGTTTTGCCAACGCCGCCTTTCCCGGTGACGGCGACAATTTTTGCTTTTCTGTCCATAATCGTTCCTCCGCTATATTTAATTCCCGTAAAGTCATTCATCCTGCAATATGCCTGCCGATTGGTGCAGTTTCCGCATTCCTTCCACTTCATCGCAGATACTTTTCAAATCACAGCTTCCGCAGTTCATAGGCATTCCCTTCAAAATATGACTCAGAGCGTTCGTGACAGCATCTGCCTGCTCTGCAATCCTCTGAAATTCCCCCAAAGACTCCTTTCCCGCCAGAAACAAAATCTGCACATGTTTTACCCCTGGTTGTTCCAGATATTTTCGAATGTAAGTACAGCCCAGCCCCCAAAAACTGATTCCTCTTTTAAGGGCCTCCCTGCTGACTCTGGCCTGTTCTCTGCAGCCTTTCCCGGAAGCACGCACCATATATCCCTTAGGAAATATATGATATTTCACATATTCCAGTTCCCGGATAAAACGATAGGCGGCCTCTTCCCCTGTCACTTCCTCTGTTTCCAGAAATACAATTCTCCCAAAAGCTGTGTCTTCTCTTATCTCTCCAAGCTCCGGGCCGTACAAAAAAATCTGATTCTTTGGCACAAGAGCAGAATCCGAGGTGACACAGGTGTAATTTACGGAAGGAAGGCTGCCTCCTCCCAGCTCATAAGCTGCATCCCGCTGCAATATCATTTCCTCCCGTCTGGCTTCACGCCAGCATTTCTTTTCTTCATAGGGAAAAGACTGCACCTGCCATTTTTTTGTCAGCTCTCTGGTCTCTGCTATCATTCCGTCGTACAAATTCATCTTATTTCCTGCCTTTTTCTGCCGCTGATTTTCGGCATATTACCCAAAATTATTTTCTATTTTTATGCTACCATGTGAGATTCATACAAAAAAGAGACGAATCAGATAAATCGTCTCTTTTTGGCACTATTTTCTATTTTCGTCTCTATTCTTTCCGCCTACCTTCTCCCCTTCCAGCCGCTGTTTTGCATAGATTGCCGCTCCCAGCATGCCAGCGGAATCACCCAGCTGCGCTGTGACAATGGAACAACGCTCTCTGGATATCTCCAGGGCATGATTTTTGACAACATTCCTGGCTGGCTTAAGAAGGCGTTCTCCGGCTGCCGCCATGCCGCCGCCAATAATAATCATTTCCGGATTAAACAGATTTATCACGTTGACAAGACCATATCCCAGCATTTCACCTGTCTCCGTCATGGTTTCTATTGCCGTAAAATCCCCGGCATCATAGGCTTCCGATACCATTTTTGCTGTGATTTGGTTCCAGTCATCGTCAACCCACTCCTGTATGACACAAGACATTCCTTTCTCTATTTTCTCCCTCAAAGTCTGCAGAAGTCCCCGGGCAGAGACATAGCGGCCCAGGCATCCGCTGCTTCCACATCTGCAGGGGCGTCCCCCGGCACGAATCATATTCATGTGTCCGATTTCTCCTGCACTGGATGTTGCGCCATATAAGACACGTCCATCCATCACAATACCAGAACCCAGCCCTGTGCCCAGGGTCAAAAGCACCACATTTTTCTTGCCTTTTCCAGCACCCCGGCACCATTCTCCATACAGATTCACACGGACGTCATTGTCTATGTAAACGGGCAGATTCATTCTCTTTTCCAGCCATTTCACAACCGGGACATTTTCCCAGGAGGAAAAATTAGGAGAAAATTTGGAAATACCGGTCTCAATATCCAAAAGCCCTGGTATGCCAATCCCTGCACAGGCAATTTGTTCTCTTGGAATCTCCTGAAACAGACGGCTGATTTCCCCGTAAATCCGTTCCATCACATGTTCCCAGCCCTCATGCGATTCTGTGGAAATCCGATGTTCCCAGACGGAAACCAGATTCTGAAAAGAATAAGCGGACACCTTTAGATTCGTTCCACCCAAATCCACACCGACAACATATTTTTCCATTTAAAATCCTCCTGACGATACAATCACAAATTTCATGCAGAGCCTATCTTTGTTCCAATCTTTTTGTCCAAACGCCACTGCGGCGCAGGGCCGTCGTCTCCCCAATATTCATCCATGGAGTAGATTTTTCCATCTTTTATCTTCATAAATGAAACCACATGGAACGAAAGTTTTCTGTCACAGGTGTACACATGGACAGCAGTAATACACACATCGCCTGCCTCTTCCACCCGCTCTATTTCTCCTGCCCATTCGCCGGGATATTCACAGTTGGCTCTCAAATACTCTTCCACTGTAAAATGTTCTTGGGTACAATGCCAGTTGACATAAGCTTCAGGGCAGAAGTATTTTCTTATTTCTTCCGCATCCTGTTTTAACACCGCATCCCAAAATCTTTGTACATCCATAGATTCAAATCTCTCCTTTCTTCCACAGCAGCCATGCCTTGTCCAAAAGGATGGTGCGAGACTGGCTTAATATAGTATCGCATGGAAATTCTCCGCACGTACCGCAACAGGAAATTCCTCTTTTTTTCACGCAGCCGCGGGAATAGCAGTCGCCTTCCCTGTGCTCTTCTTCACAGCCCCTGCAGTTTCCTTTGAGATACGTGAGGCAGTAAAACATAACACTGTTATTCTTTTTATCCGAATATCATACCCAGAAATGTCCTGTCAACCCTTCGGCAGAGCCAATTCAAAAAGAACTCTCTCATAGTCTTTCACATAGTATCTTATATTTTTACGGCCTTTTTGAATTATCGTGTGTCCTTCTGCCTCCAGTTTTTCTTTCTGCGCTTTGGCGCCGCCGGGATATTTTTCATTTAATTCTCCATTTGCTTTCAGCGTCCTCCAGTA
>JAAWLS010000115.1 GCA_022798035.1 Lachnospiraceae bacterium
CAACAGCAGGTATTTTCCCATTGAGAAATTGTACCCATAGCTGTCAATTTCTTTCTGCAAATCTGAAGGACGAAAGAGATAACGTTTTATTCCCTGTTTTCTCCTCTGTTTTGCTTCTAACATTTTTGTCTTTCTCATTTTCACCTCCTACAGCACACTGCTGCATTTTCAATCCCTCCCAATGATTTCATGCTTTCAATTGATTTATCAATTCCACGTCTAAGGGCTCGTAGGGACAAGTCTCCGGACATTGAAAAGGTTTTAAAATTCCTGCCCGAGTCAGGCGTTTCAGAATATCTTTCGGTATGTTCTTCGAAATCAATTTTCCATCTTCCACCAGCATATAAATATTATTTTTCCCGTTTAAACGGTCGTAAAAACACATTTGGTCTATGTATCTTTCCAGCATTCCTCTCTCATTTTCGTACTGACGGATTAATACCCCGACGCTGATAAATTCATAGATATAATTTTCCAGGCGGTCCGCGTCCTTAGACCTTCCAATCATATTCATAATCCGGTCCGGCAGATTCCTGAGGTCATCCAAATGCAGCGTAGTAAACCCATATACTCCCGTAGACCATTGCTCCAGCAGATACTGTACCTCCGTGGACCTGGCCTCTGACAATATAATCCACTTAGGATTCTGCCTCAAACACAGTTTAATGGCATCCGTATAGCTTAACTCTCTGCTCACCTGCAGCTCCACACAGTCATTTTCTGGATTAATCTCATGAAAATGCATCTCCAGATTGTCCTCAATGGTAATCGCTCTCTGATTCGCAGGGATAAACTGGGAAAAAAATTTCGCGCACTCTGTCTTTCCCACTCCCGGCTCTCCACAGAAAGCAAAATTCATCTTTGCCTTCACACAGTTAATCAGCAGGCTTAAAACCTCTACCGTGCAGTATTCACTGTCTAACATACTTTCTACCGTATGGCGCACCTTGGGCAGAGATTTCCGAATACAGATGCTTCGGCCGGACACTGCCGCTGACTCATGCACAATACTGATTCGAAGCTCATTTGTCTCAGCTTCCAGCACATTATTTGCTTTATTAAAAGGCTTGTTCACCCGATTGGCAATCCGATGGGTAAAACGCTCAACAAATTCTTCTGTTATGACATCATCTGCGCGGTACCTGCCTTTTTTCAAATCTGCAATCCACAATGTCTGGCCGTTAAAATCAATATCTGTCACATTTTTGTCCTGAATGTACGGATAAAAAACTCCAAATTCTTCTTCCGTCAATTCCCAGTTGTATTTCATACTTCCCTCCATTCCTCTCATTTTCCAAGTGGACAGCCGGAACCTGCCCAGGCTGTCCTTTGGAAACAACCGTATTGCTTCTTACTCTAGGCCTCTATTCAAGCAGCAGGAATATTGCCTTTGGTGAATAAAGCTTCTATTACTCTCATAAAAGCTTTCTGCACCGGACCATCTACAGCCAGCAGAACACCCACTACTGCAATTAATGCAATAATTGCAACTGCAGTAATAATGATTCCGCTGTACTCCTCGAAAATCACTTTCATAGAATTTCCCCCTTTCTGCGGACAAAATCCACTATTTTGTTGTTTTCATACATTGGTAATCGGCGAACTTTTATGCCAATTGACGAAGGATGATATAGGCTCATCCTTGTGATGTGTACCGGCAGAGAAATTGCCGGCATTTAGATAGAATTGCTTCTGTGATTGGTATTGTAAGCCCTGCTGCTGAAAAAAGCAATTATATATTTTTTACAAATTTTTTCTGTAAAAAACAGCCTTGAAGAAAGCAAACCCGCTTTCTTCAAGGCTTCCGGATGTCAAAAGACACCATTTTCCAATTAAAATTCTGCTGTAAAACGTTACAGATTTTCTATTTTTTTCACAGCTTCTTCCAGATAAGGATTTTCAATCTTATGAAAATTTCCTTCATCCGCCGTCTTGGCATACTCCGGCTCCAAAGGCATTTTGCCAAGCAGAGAAATACCAAGGTCTGATGCCGTCTCGTCAACATGGCTCTCGCCAAATAATTTTATCTCAGTTCCGCAGTCTGGACATTTCAAAAAACTGTAGTTTTCCACAATACCCAGAACCGGAATATCCATCATTCCCGCCATGTTGATTGCTTTTTTTACAATCAGCTGTACCAATTCCTGAGGAGAAGTCACAATGACAATTCCATCCACTGGAAGAGACTGAAATACGGTCAAAGGCACGTCTCCTGTTCCCGGAGGCATGTCCACAAATAAATAGTCCAAATCTCCCCAGTATACATCATGCCAAAACTGCTTTACGGTGGAGGCAATCACAGGCCCACGCCAAACCACCGGGGCTTCTTCATCATCTACCAATAAATTCAGAGACATAATCTTTGTGCCGTCCTGCGCCGGCACCGGAAACAGACCCATATCATTCCCCTCTGCTGGTCCGTGAACTCCAAACATTTTCGGAATGGAAGGACCCGTAATATCTGCATCCAGAATCCCCACTTCATATCCTTGTTTTCTCATTGCCGTGGCAAGGGAAGCCGTCACAAAAGATTTACCCACTCCTCCTTTTCCACTGACAACGCCAATCACTTTCTTTACACTGGAAAATGGATTCAACTCTTCCGCAAAACTGTGAGGCGCTCCCCCATTCTGACTGGGACATCCCTCACAGCTCTCTCTTGAGCAGCTTGCTGCACTGCTGCATTCTTTATTCTCTGCCATTTTGCTTCCTCCTGATAATAAACTCCAGAACCCAAAGCGCGCTTTCTGCACTTTCGCGTTCTATTTTTTATATAAGCGCAACTTTTATTCTGCGCGTAGCTGCGCACTCTTTTTATTATAATCTTAATCCACAGATAAGTATA
Source organism: Lachnospiraceae bacterium (assembly GCA_022798035.1). Lineage (GTDB taxonomy): Bacteria > Bacillota > Clostridia > Lachnospirales > Lachnospiraceae > Petralouisia. Next base: position 2,846 of record JAAWLS010000115.1, read on the forward strand.
CCCCTTTTCCTTTTTATTTTCCGATTCTCCGAAATTCCTGCCAAAATTAAATTTGCTTTTTTAATTACTTTTTGCAGCTATACAAACTCTCCCTGAAAACACTGGCTCATCCTCTTTCAAATAAATTTATACACTCCAAATTGCTGTTCCAAGAGGTTCTGAATAATTACTATCATTTTACAACTACCCGCATCCGGCTTTTCACTCCATCTTCACTGGCGTAAATATATGCCTTTCCCGGCTCATTTGCAGATATGATTCCATTCTCATTTACAGAGGCAATGCTGGCGTTGGAACTGGAAAATACTGGTTTATTTCCAGATGAAACTGAGACCTTTACCTTCCTTATCTCACCAACTGACAGCGTAATTTCACTTTCTGCAAATTTAACGGTAGGTTTTTTTACCGTGACTTTACAGCTTTTACTCACACCGTCCACTGTTACCGTAATCACAGCGGTTCCATTTTTCACCGCTGTCACAAGACCGTCTGCTTCTACGACAGCGACGCTTTTTTTGCTGCTTTTCCATTTGGGAATACTTTTTGATGTAGATTTGACTGACAGACGAAACGTTTCGTTTCGATACAGAGAAATTGAACTTTTACTCAAACTGACGGCTGGTTTCCGCACGATGACTTTGCATTCTGCAGAGGTTTTATCCACCATAGCCGTAATGACAGCCATACCAGGCTTTTTGGCGGTAATATTTCCGTATTCATCCACCACCGCCACGCTTTTCTTGTTGGAACGGAATGTCACTGGATGACCTGTGGAAGAGGTCACTTTTAGCTTAGCGCTGTGGCCGTTTTCCAATGAAATTTCTTTTTTGCTCAACTGAATTCTCGTCTTTTGAACTTTTATGGTACAGCTGGCCTCTCCATTTTTAATTTTTGCCGTAATCTTTGCCGTACCTGCCTTCTTAGCCGTAATCTTCCCATACGTATTCACAGAAGCCACTTTGGAATCGCTGGAAGTAAAGGAGGGTTTCTTACCGTTTGACGTAACGGCCAGAAGATAACACTCATCTCCTATTTTCAGCGTCTTAGAATACATATTTAAAACTACAATCTGCACACTGGAAGCTGCATAGGCTTTCATTGGCTGGCTTATAGAAATAAGCAGAACGGATATCACACACAATAGGGAAAATACTGTTCTTGAGATTTTTTTCTTTGACATAAAATTCCTCCATTTCAAATGGCAGGAATTCCGTTACACAATAGAATTTCTATCATATCAGAATCAGAAACCACAAAAGACAAATCTGTGGTTTGTCCAATATAACACAGACTGTATGGTTTGTAAAGATTTTTCTCACAAGATAGCATTCCCTCAGCCGAAATAGAACGGGGAAATTCTTACAAATACAATTTCCTCGTTCTGTCCTGTCTGGCTGAACTGTTATCAGCCCATCAATTTCCGCACTCAATACTTATCTCATTAAATGTCTGCAAAATGTCCTCCACTTTCAGCTGCCTCTTCTCCTCCCCCTGACAGTCCATCACTGTATTACCCTGGTGCATCATCAAAAGGCGGTCTCCGTATTCCACTGCATAGCGCAGATTGTGCGTTACCATAATAGTCGTCACCTTTTTCTGTTCCACAATTTTCCCTGTCAATTCCATTACGAGTTCTGCTGTTTTAGGGTCTAAGGCTGCAGTGTGCTCATCCAGAATTAGAAATTCAATGGGCGTCATAACGGCCATAAGCAGCGCCAATGTCTGCCGCTGTCCTCCGGAAAGGGAGCCCACCTTCGTCTCCATCTTATCTTCCAGTCCTAGATTCAGGCTCCGCAGCATTTCCTGGTATTCCTCCAGTTTATGCTTGTTTTTTCCACGTTTCAGCCCACAGCCTTTTCCCTTATTATCTGCAATCGACATATTTTCCAGAATTGTCATAGAAGGGCAGGTTCCCTTGGCCGGGTCCTGAAATACCCTGCCGATTTTTCTATGACGCTCAAAGTCTTTTTTCTTCCCTATATCCTGTCCGTGAACCAGAATCTGTCCCTCGTCCGTGTCTATGCTGCCGCAAATCATATTCAGCATGGAAGTCTTTCCGGAACCATTGCTGCCTACCACAGACACAAACTGCTGGTCCGGAATGACGAGATTAAAATGTTCAAAGAGGCACAGTTCATTTACCGTACCTGGATTATAATATTTCGTCACATTTTTTAATTCAAGCATTGTTTTTCACCTTCTTCTTTCTCTCCTGGGCTGCAATCAGAATCAGCAGAAATAACAGGGAAGTCACAAGTTTCAAATCCTTTGACTGGAGATTAATCACCTTCATATAGCGAAGCGCCAGCGCCACGCACGCCTTATAGAGAACAGAGCCAATCACTACACTGGACGTCACCCGCAGCAAAGCTGCTTTTTTCAGAAGGCTGGTTCCAATAATCACACTTGCCAAACCTATCACCACCGTTCCGGTTCCCATGGAAATGTCAAAAAAACGCTGCTGCTGTGCAAAAAGACATCCGCTCAAAGCCACCAGGCCGTTTGCAATGGCAAGGCCAATGATTTTTATTATCCCTCTGTCTACACCCATGGACGTAACCAGCGTATCATTATCGCCCACTGCCCGCAGCAGATAACCGGAACGCGTGCTCAGATACCAGTCCAGAAGGTATTTGAGCAACACCACAATCACGGCAATCACAAGCAGCGTGCCGAAAGGCTCCAACGCACCTTTCAGAAAACGTTCTGTCCAGTTATTTTCAAATATTGTCGCCTTGTTGTACAGAGGAACATTTGCTTTTCCTGTAATTCTCAAATTTACAGTATACAATGCCGTCATCATTATGATTCCAGAAAGTAAATCACGTACCTTTAATTTCACGTGAATGATTCCCGTCAAAATCCCTGCCGCAGTTCCCGCCAAAAAGCTGGCAGCGAGAGTCAAAAAGGGAGAAACTTCATCGGTAATCATTACTGCTGCGATGGCAGCCCCCATGGGGAAACTGCCATCCACTGTCAAATCTGGAAAATCCAGAATTTTATACGTAATGTACACACCTAACGCCATCACTCCGTATATCAGTCCCTGTTCTAAAACGCTTAATATCAATGCCATGTGTCATCACTCCATCTATTTTTACTCTGTTATAATTTCTGTAAAAGTCTCCGCCGCTTCCTTGATATCATCCTGGTTCAGTTTTAATCCTATCTTATCAACCGCAGCAATATTCACATAAAGCTCTGCCTCTGTGGCGGAAATAAAAGGTGTTTCCTGCGCTTTTGCTTCTCCTTTTAAAATTTTTGCCGCCATCACGCCGGTCTGTCTGCCCAGCTCCACATATTCAATTCCCATGGAAGCCACGCAGCCTGCTTTCACCTGCTCAATCTCACTTCCAAACACTGGAATTCCAGCCTCATCTGCAATGGCAAGTACCGTCTGCAGCGCATCCACCACCGTATTGTCTGTCAAATTTGTGATGCAGTCTACTTTTTGCACCAAATCTGCCGCTGCCATTTCCACCTCGGAAGGTGCCGTGATTCCAGAATCCACAATTTCAAATCCATATACCCCTGCCAGCTCCTTATAAGAGGCTATCGTACTGATGGAATTTGCCTCGCTGGTTGTATAAATAATTCCGATTTTTTCAGCTTCTGGCAGAATTTTCCGAATCATTTCAAGCTGCGCCTTTACGGGAAGAACATCGGAAGAACCTGTGATATTCCCCACTGAATTTCCATCCTTATCTGCAAGTCCTGCTTCTGCCGGGTCAGACACTGCCGTATACACCACTGGTATATCTGTTTCCATACATGCATTGTATGCGCTCATAGCGCAGGGTGTTGCAATGGCGCACACCAAATCTACTTTTTGAGAGACAAATCCCTCTGCGATGGTACTTGCTGTTCCTGTATCTGTCTGGGCATTGTCATAAATTATTTTTAAATTCTTTCCTTCTACAATTCCTTCCTCTTCCAATCCTTTCAAAAATCCTTCCCGGCAGTTATCCAGGGAACCGTGCTCTGCGAACTGAGAAATTCCAATGGTGTAAGATGCGTCGTTTCTGTCTGCGCCTGTCTCTTTTGTCTCTTCTTTTCCACAGCCTGTGAAAGATGCTGCGGCCATTGTCAATACTGTTAAAATTGTAATTGTTCTTTTCTTCATATCCTTTTCCTCTTTTCTTTTATAATCTTAGAAAAACAGATGAACAAAGCAGACTAGTCCGCATCCTCTCTCTAAACTCCTCATACACGAATCCTCTTTTTCGCTGAGGCAGAGCATGTTTTTATCTCAAGAAAAACAATTTCACATTTCCCTAGTTTTTCTATAAGACAAGAAAGAATCCTGCTTTGCAGGATTCTCCGCCTGCGGCGGGTCGCTTTGCGACAGATTTCATATCCGCCGCAGTGCGATAAGAGCTTTTTTATTC
>JAAWLS010000116.1 GCA_022798035.1 Lachnospiraceae bacterium
CCCTCGCGGCATTCGCCAAATATCCGCGCGAGCGCGGCTGCTTGGCTCATTGCTCGCGGAAATAAACATAAAGGAGGAAACTTGTTATGGATAAAACAATTGGATTTATCGGCGGCGGAAATATGGCCAGCGCTATTATCGGAGGCATTCTGAACTCCGGCCTGGCCTCCCCAAAACAAATTCTTGCCAGTGACAAGTCTAACAACGCCCTGCGCTCTTTGGAAGAACGTTTCGGCATTCATACTACATCCCAAAATCCAGAAACTGCAAAAGAAGCCGACATTCTCTTTCTGGCAGTAAAGCCCCATCTCTTTTCAGAAGTGATTCCGGAAATCAGAGACAGCATTCAGACAAATACCCTTATCGTGTCCATTGCGGCTGGGCAGTCCATCTCTTCCATAGAATCTCTTTTTTGCAAAGAAATCAGACTTATCCGGGCCATGCCCAACACTCCTGCACTGGTGGGAGAAGGCATGAGCGCACTCTGCCCCAATCAAAATGTATCTCAGGAAGAGTTAGAAGAAGCCGTATCTATTTTCAACAGTTTCGGAACTTGTGAAGTTGTGTCTGAGACTATGATAGACACAGTGGTGGGTGTGTCTGGCTCCTCTCCCGCCTATGTCTGCCTGTTTATTGAAGCTATGGCGGATGCAGCTGTGGCAGACGGAATGCCACGGGCACAAGCTTACAAATTTGCCGCTCAGTCTGTCCTGGGTTCTGCTAAGATGGTACTGGAAACAGGCTCACATCCAGGAGCTTTAAAAGACGCTGTCTGCTCTCCCGGCGGCACCACCATTGAAGCCGTGGCCGTGCTGGAAGAACAGGGCCTGCGCAGCGCCGTCATCAAGGCTCAGAGAGCTTGTGTCCAAAAGTCCAAAGATATGGGAAAATAATCATTGTATTTTTCCATTGCCCCGCAGGGAAAACATCGAACTGTTGCGGGGCAATCTATGATTCATCCGCCAAGCGCTCCAGTTCTTCAAGAGTCTTTGTCACTACTTTCCCATTCGCTATCTGCTCACCGGCCTTTTGTAACTGCATAAGATTGCGCTCAAAATAAAAAGAGTCCATCGGTGCTTCAATTTCAAAAGGTATTTTTCTTTCCACTCTCACTCCACAATCGAAGCTCCCAGCAGTTCAATCTCTGCCTCCTGAATCTCAGGATTTACCGGGTACTGAATCAGACAGCTTTTCAGCTGCTTCTGATGGCGTCCCATTTTCCCGCCCCTATTTCCTGCCAGGAAAAATGCCGTTGCTCCATTCTTGATTTTCACCTTCTCTCTTAGCTGCTCTTTTGTATAAAATTCCAGGGAGGCTTCCTCACATTCATACTCTATCACCAGATTCCGCATCCCTGGCGGACAGATTTCCCGCAGATGTTCCAAGAACATCTCATACTCTTCCTCAGAGGAAAATAAACTTTCCTGCTTCATCTGGTCGTACTTTTCTTTGAAGGAAGTCCAGATATCCTCCAGCATCACATTGTTGACGTCATAGGAAATCTCCTTCTGCAAAGCCTCACAGAAAAATTTCCGCCTCTTTTCCTTCTGAGGCCCCAGGGAAACCTTTATTTTCTGTTTCACCGGAATATGGTAATGGCGGGACTCTGTTATCAGCTCCAACGTCTTTAAGTCCTCCTCAGAAAATGGAATCTTATCATACTCCCCTTTCAATTCCATCAGCCCATATTGGATGAGAGAGATATCACGCTCCTCCAAAAAACCGAAAGAAACTGGACTATTTAACAATTGACACAGCAGCAGCCTTCCATCCAGATTGTATTCTTCCAACCCTCCGCCGCTTCCAGAGGAAAGTACATACTCTCTGCCCTTCACCCGGATTCCTCTGACAAGACCTGGCAGCCAAAAGTCCTGTTCTTCCAATTCCACCAGCAGTTCTTCCCTTTTGGTAAGAGTACCTTTCTGACGCTTCCTTTCCATTTTTATAAGTTTCTCCTGGCTGTCTGTCCGGCTTTCCTGCTCCGCCATCAGACAGACCTGCACCTTCCTGCCTTCTCTGAAAATTCCTGCCGCCAGCATCCTGGCTCCCGCCGCTTCCACTTCCAAACCAGGAAACATCATTTCGTCAAACTGTCTCATACCGGAGCGGATTTCTCGTAGATTCATTCTCTCACCTTCCCTTGATAATCTTTCACTTCCTGTACACAGTATAGCAAATAAAAGGAAAAAGTACAATTTCCCCCCTGTACTTTTGCAGATAGTGACGAGTCTGCCTATTCTTCCTCGTTTTTGGGCAGAATTTTTGTAGCTTTTTCCATTGCCACCGCATAACTTTCTCCTTATAATAGACTTATCTTGAGGATTGACAAAAGAGGCTCTTGGAGCTGCTCTTCATGATAGAAAGGAGTTATACATTATGTGGGCTTACGAAAGTGTATTTTATCAAATCTATCCTTTGGGATTCTGCGGCGCGCCTTTTGAAAATGACGGCATAGCCGCCAAACGCATCCTGAAAATAAAGTCCTGGATTCCGCATCTGGAGAAATTAGGCGTCAATGCCATTTACTTTTCTCCTCTGTTTGAATCCGACACCCACGGCTACAATGCCAGAGACTACCAGAAACTAGACGTACGTCTGGGTACCAATGAGGATTTCAAGGAAGTCTGCGACGTTCTTCACCAGGCTGGCATCCGGGTGGTGTTAGACGGTGTGTTCAACCATGCAGGCCGAGGATTTTTTGCTTTTCAGGACGTGGTAAAAAACCGAGAAAACTCCCGATATAAGGATTGGTTTCACATTGACTTCAACGGAAATTCCAACTACAACGATGGACTTTGGTACGAAGGCTGGGAAGGAAATTACGACTTAGTCAAATTAAATCTCAGAAATGAAGAGGTCATCCAGTACCTTTTAGAGAGTGTCAAATTCTGGATTGACAACTGGGATATTGACGGACTGCGTCTGGACGTGGCTTACTGCCTGGACCATGATTTTGTCCGGAGACTGCGCAGCCACTGTGACGGCTTAAAAGAAGAATTTTTCCTGGTGGGAGAAATGCTGCACGGAGATTACAATCAGCTTGCCAATGATTCCATGCTTCACTCAGCCACTAACTATGAGTGTTACAAGGGACTGCATTCCAGTTTCAATTCCATGAACTTGTTTGAGATAAATCACTCTCTGCTACGCCAATTCGGACCGGAAAACTGGACGCTTTACCGTGGAAAACATCTGCTCAGTTTTGTGGACAACCATGACGTCTCCAGAATTGCCACTATCTTGACAAACAAAGCACATCTGCCTCTGATTTACGCGCTGTGTTTTGGAATGCCGGGAATTCCCTGCGTCTACTATGGCAGTGAATGGGGCGTGGAAGGCGATAAGAAAAACGGCGACCCCAGTCTCCGTCCCAGCTTTGAGCAGCCGGAATGGAATGAACTGACCGACTGGATTGCCAAACTGACAGAAGCCAAGAAATCCTCAGAGGCTTTGAATTACGGTGATTTCCGTTCCGTGGTACTGACTAACAAACAGTGCATTTTTGAACGGAAAACAGAACATGAGCGGGTGCTGGTTGCCATCAATGCAGACAGCGAACCTTACACCGCTCACTTTGACGCTGGATGCGGTATGGCAGAAGATTTGATTACCGGAGAGAAACACGATTTTGGCGGCGGAAGCGAACTTCCTCCCTACAGCGCTTATTTCTGGAAATGTGAGAAATAATCTCCTTTTCCATTTAAAATATTTAAACTCAATATATTAAATTGCATATAAAATTCTGAAAACTTTTGTGTTTTGCAATCATATGTCAAAACATTTGTATAATGATATAAAAACTGCGGCAGACCAGCGCATCCCCACTGATTTGCCGCATTCTATTTCTCCTCTTCGGATTCCCGTTTTATTTTTCTCAGCTGATTGAACCAGCTCTGGGGGAGCATCAGCCCAAATATCATACCCAGCACAATAGCCCCCGCTATCTTAAAAGTTTCGATTCCTTTTGCCACACACTGGCTCAGCTCATTTGCAATCAAATAGTAAGAGGTATAATAAATTCCGGCTCCCGGCACCAGCGTAAAGATACCGGTAATCAGAAAGACCGTGCTGGGCATCTTTCGAAGGGCTGAAAAAATCCGGGCAATCAAAGTGAGCGTCAATGCAGCCCACATGGAGGCCGCCGCCTTTCCAGTACCGTGTCCCGTACAGAAAAGATAAACACCCCAGCCAATGGCTCCATTGATTCCACAGAGAAAATACTCTGACTTGGGCACATGAAACAACACTGCAAAAGCTACCGTAGCCGCCATAGCCACCATCACCTGAAGAATCACCGCAGCATCACACCTCCCGACAACTGAGATATCTGAAAAATCACCGCAGCATCACACCTCCCGACAACTGAAACAATTTAATGGCTGCGCCAACTCCGATGGCAATACACATACCGGTAAGCAGCGCGTCAATGAGACGGATACTGCCCGACAGATAATCTCCGCTGAACAAGTCCCGGATTCCTGTAGTCAAAGCTACCCCCGGTACCAGAGGAATGATTCCTCCGATAATAATTTTATCAGACAAAATACCTGCCCCAGCCCCATACAAAGCCAGACTTCCCATTGTGACCAAAGCGCTTCCCACAATATTCATGATAAATCTGGAAGCGTGATGCTTTGCCGCCGCAAGCAGAAAAATTTCCAACATCATTCCCAGAAAAAACGACACCATACTGTCATAGGGCCGTCCTCCCAGCAAATAACAGAATCCGGCACTGCCTATGCCGCAGGCAAAAATCAAAGCCGGATTTTCGGCGCCTGGAGCGTTTTTGCACTGCTCTAATCTCTCATAAGCCTCTGCGGCGCCGCAGTTTTTTTCACATATCTCCCTGGAGAGCTGATTGATTTTTGCCACTTTCTCCAGATTTACTTCTCCTATCGGCACATAACGCACCATACTTCCCGCATCATCCTGCTGCTCATCCACTGTGGCGAATATCCCGTTTGTAACCACAAACACGTGATAATCCTGTATTCCGTATGCTTCCAGAATACGGCTTACCGTCTCCTGCACACGGTAAATCTCACCGCCGCTTTGCAGCAAAATCTCTCCCACAGATACGGCAAGATTCAGTATTGTTTTACTAGCGGGCACATCTTCTTTTGCATTTTTCCTGACCTCGGCAGGGCATGTATCACATGGCATATGCTCCGTCCTCCTGAAAAATTCTCCGAAGGCGCATTCGAACATGTTTTCAAATTGGCACCGTCGAGCTATATTATATCAGAGGGTTTGTTATTTATCAACAACATCCTTTTCTCTAGCATACCGCTCCAAACTCTTTACTATTCCCAAAAGAAAAAAAAGATTCGGCGTGATAAATGTCGTGGGATTATTTACCATAGACTGTGCCAGATAACTACATATTGCTGCAGTTCCCATCATCATAACAGGTGATTGAACAACATGCTTTCCAGCAGATACTGCCGTGCTGATAAGCAGTCCAAAATATCCGATTGTCCCTAGAATTCCTGTCATAGACAGAAACTGCAGCAGCTCGTTGTGGGGGTCAGCCCACAGAATTCCCGGAGTAAGAGCGCTCAGTTCCGCTCCGTAACACTGATGAAAGAACCGATGAAAACAGTTCACTCCATTTCCAATTACTTTTCTCCGAAGCGGAAGCTGTTCCCAGGCTTTTACTGTATATTTCCAGATAATTCCTCTCCCGCTTCCGAATTCATCCTGCAGTTTCAGGAGATTAAGCCACTCAAAGGTTCCCTCCCACTCCCTGTTCTCTCTCCAATTGGCAGCCAGAAACAAAAGGATTCCTATTCCCAGAATTACAGCCAGACCAGTATACAGCGCTTTTCGTATTTTCTGATAGGGCCATACAAATTTTTTCTTCTGTCCCCGCTTTAACAGCGCCATTCCTGCAGAAAGCAGAATGATTTCTGCTGCCAGCGTATAAGGATGTACCATAAATGACTGTATTCTTAAAGTCTGAAAACCCCAGCTCATAGTGGTATCTCCGCCTCTCCTCTGCAGCGTCAAGAGTGAGGCTTTTATCAGCAGACTGCTGAGAAAAAACAAGAAGCACAATTCCAGAAAATGTATCATATGCTCATGGTCTTTGAATGAAAACCAAAACATCACCAGAAAAGCTGTTCCCACTCCCAGAATCCAGCTGTCTGCATTGCAGGCGTAAGCGCTGTAAAATCCCATCACCAGAAAAATACCATAGACTATTTTAGAAAATAAAGTTTCTGATAGATAATATAAGACCATTCCCACCGGCAGAATCATGCAGAGGTAATTGGAGTAGCCATTGATATTTCCCACTGTACTGATATATGCGCCATACTCCCAGGAAACGGCCAGTCTGTCATGAATGTGAATAGGGTCAATGTCCCAAAACTGCAGAACAGCCAGACCTGTCACCACTCCATTGGAAATCAAAAATATCCAGGCCAGCCAAATACCTGGACGCAGATATTTTCCCAAAATCACATACATAGCCAGACAGAGCAGCCAGAGCGCCGCTCCCATCTTTCTGCCTTCTGTTCCTAAAAAAGATTCCCGCACATCGACGGAAAAAAGCGTCGACAGCAGAAGTGATACTGCAAACAGTCCTGCAAACCAGGAATAGGAAGGAACTGCCCGCAGAATTTCTTTCCATTCTCTTCCTGACGCTTCTCCTGCCCTTTTGCTGTGTTTCTTTTTCGGGAGTGATGCTTCCTCTGCCCTTTTGCTGTGTTTTCTTTTCTGGAATGATGCTTCTCCTGCTCTCCTGCAAAAACCTGTTTCTTTCTTCTCCTGCAGCCAGCCTGCTCCTGCAAAGATTGCATTCAGCACAATCAATCCCCAGGTACACACCTGGAAAAAGGCAGATTTCTCCTCCCGAATTCTAAAATAATCCATGCGGTAAAACAATGGGAATATTCCCGCCATCAATATGGCAAAACACCCTGCGGCCATTTCCTGGAATTCCCGCATTACATAGTTTTCTTTTCTCTGTTTCATTTCCTTTTCTCCTATTTTGCCTCAAACGAATAAACCCGTTTCTCATAAAATAGAAACAGCGTCTGAACAGTTCCCTGCCCAGACGCCGTCTTAAATTGCTCTTATTTCACAGTTACTTTGAAGGTGGCTTTCGCTCCGCTCTTCATTGTTACGGTAATGTCTGCCTTTCCTTTTTTAATTCCCTTTACTTTTCCTTT
>JAAWLS010000117.1 GCA_022798035.1 Lachnospiraceae bacterium
GGAATCGGCATTCCTTACCGCCCGGATGAGGAGCCGAACGATATTTATGCCATCGGGGAGGGAGTAAGGAAGGTCTATGAGGAAATTCTTGTTCCGGCAGGTATGGGAGATATAGCCATCTACACAGAGCTGGGGCGTTTTATGATGGGACCCTACGGCTGTCTTGTGACAACTGCCATTCATGAGAAGCACACCCACAAAGAGTACATCGGATGCGACGCCTGCGCCGTGAATCTCATGCGGCCGGCCATGTACGGAGCTTATCATCACATTACCGTTATGGGAAAAGATAACCGCGTGTGCAGCCATAAATACGATATCACAGGTTCTCTCTGCGAAAATAATGATAAATTTGCCATTGACAGGATGCTGCCCCAAATTGATATGGGAGATTTGCTGGTGATTCATGACACGGGAGCTCATGGTTTTTCCATGGGATATAATTACAACGGTAAGCTGAAATCAGCGGAAATACTGTTGAAAGAGGACGGAAGCACCCAGCTCATCCGGCGGGCTGAGACGCCGAAAGATTATTTTGCTACCTTTGATTGTTTTGACATTTTAAAAGATATGAGACAGTGAGCAATATGATAGAGAAAAGAGATATCCTGCCCATTCCCTATCTGAAAAAGGCGGTTTTTACCGGCAGCTATGAAGGGCTGCGGTTTCGGTTTGCCATGCTCAAAAGAGAAGCTCCTTTGGAAGAAGGGGAAGAAAAGGGAAAAGAAATGCAGGTGCTTGAGGTGACGGCATGGGAGGGCCCCTATGGATTTGACGCCACGCCCCAGGAAAAAAAGCAGAGCATGGAGACGGAATTTTCAGAGAAAGGAATCCAGGAAGGTGTGGACTGGCTGAACAGACTTTGGGAGAGTGAGCCTAAGAGGTGGAAAGCGGCCAGAACAAATTGGTAAAAAGAGAAGTCTGTGCCGTATCAAGCGACAGGTCTGAGGGCTGTTCCCCGAATGAGGAAAGGGGTTCAGTCCTCGGGCTTTTCTTCTTCCAGGGCATCCAAAGAGTGATTTTTCTTCACTAGTTTGTAAATAAAACCATATGCCCAGATTAAAACGGGAAGCATGAAGCTGGAAAAAAGGGACGCCATAAACATAGGAAAGAAATCTTTTCCGAGAATGGCAAATATCAAGGTGGCGAGATAAAGTCCGACGAGCAGGAGTACGCCGATAAGTGACAAGATGCGCTGTGTTTTTTTCATAAAATTCCTCCATATTCTGTGTTGGATTTGGGTGCCGGAGTATAAGACACATTTTTCTGTCTCTTATCATAGACTGAGGAATCAAGTTTGGCAAGAGAATTTTGTAAAAGGTTGTTGTCTGCTTGGAAATTTAGTATAATCAGAAACAGGAAAAAGAAAGGAAGGAAGAGAAAATGGAGCAGTTCACACAGGGAATCAAGGATGGCGGCGCCATAGGAATCGGATATTTTTCAGTTTCCTTTACGTTTGGACTTACGGCGGTGTCCTCTGGCCTTAGCTGGTGGGAGGCTCTTTTAGTGTCTATGATGAACATGACCTCCGCCGGGCAGTTTGCAGGAATCACTGTGATGGCGGCTATGGGTTCTTATATTGAAATGGCTGTTTCTCAGTTTGTCATCAACCTCAGATATGCGCTGATGAGCATTTCTCTTTCCCAGAAAGTGGACAGGCGTTTTGGAACAGGCAGGAAACTCATTCTCGGATTTGCCAACACAGACGAAATTTTTGCGGTGGCAATGAGCCGGGAAGGAGAGGTGAGCAGCCGGTATTTTGCCGGACTGGCGGTGCTGCCTTATCTGGGGTGGACGTTTGGGACGCTGGCAGGAGCAGTCTGTGGAAATATTCTGCCGGAGAGTGTGAGCGCCGCACTGGGACTTGCCATCTATGGAATGTTTATTGCGATTGTGATTCCGGCTGTAAAAAAAGACGGCAGAATTATGAAAATAACGGCGCTGGCAGTGGCTTTAAGTTTCTGTCTTCGTTATATTCCCTTATTTCATAAGATTTCAGAAGGATTTGCCATTATTATCTGTGCAGTCCTTGCCTCGGCAGCGGGAGCAGTTTTCTTTCCCATAGAGGAGACAGAGCAGGAGGAGATGGAATGAAATCAGAAAATTTTTGGATGTATCTGCTGGTGATGTTCGGAGTCACCTATCTGATTCGGGTGCTTCCTTTTATTGTGTTCCGCAGAAAAATTGAGAATAAGTATGTGCGCTCTTTTTTGGCCTACATCCCTTACACTGTACTGGGAGCCATGACATTTCCGGCGGTGCTGTATGCCACAGGCTCTTTTGTGACGGCGGCTGCAGGGGTGACGGCGGCTTTTATTGCGGCTTATCGAGAGAAAGGTCTGTTTACGGTAGCCGTCTGTGCCAGCCTGACGGCTTTTTTGACGGAAATGGTGCTTCAGATATGAGAGCTTATAAAACTTGCAGAGCAAGTTTTAATAAAAGAGCCATAATGCGTCCAGCTGATAATAGGGTTCCCGAAGGGGTTCCTGTATATAAAAGGTCGACGTACAGAAAATTGTACCGTATAATATAAATAGCAAAGCTGTGAAAATTAAAAGGAGGAAACATTATGTCAAACATACCAACACCACATATTGAAGCAAAGGCAGGAGATTTTGCCAAAACAGTGTTAATGCCGGGAGACCCTCTGCGGGCCAAATTTATTGCAGAGACGTATTTGGAGCAGGTGACATGCGTCAATCAAGTACGGGGAATGCTGGGGTACACAGGGATGTACAAAGGGAAAAAACTGTCTGTTATGGGTTCCGGAATGGGAATGCCTTCCATCGGAATCTATTCCTATGAGCTGTTTCATTTTTACGATGTGGACAATATTATCCGTGTGGGTTCGGCAGGAGCTATTTTGGATGAGGTAAATGTGATGGACGTGGTTATTGGAATGGGAGCATCCATTGTCTCCGATTATCCGGACCAGTTTGATTGTCCAGGTCATCTGGCGCCTCTGGCGGACTATCATTTGCTGAGCACCGCAGTGGAAAGTGCAAAAGACCTGGGAACGCCGGTGAAGGTGGGAAATATTCTCTCAGAGGATGCTTTTTACACAGACAGGCCAAACAGCAAGGACTGCTTCCGGAAAATGGGCGTGATGGCGGTGGAAATGGAAAGCGGCGCTCTCTATCTGAATGCGGCGAGAGCCGGGAAACGTGCACTCTGTATTTTGACGATTTCAGACCATATTTACAAACCAGAACAGCTTAGCTCAGAGCAGAGGCAGACGGGATTTGGAAAAATGATTGAGATTGCTCTGGAGACAGCACACCGGGTTTCCTGAAAGTGCCGAATTCCTCTTATTCTTGACATTTTTCTGGAGTTAGAATATACTAACTACAGGAGAGAGGAAAAGGAGGATTTGATAATGGGAACTTTTATCGTAGGTGTAATTGTATGTATCATCGCATTGGGTGCAGGAGCCAGCATATACAGGGATAAAAAAGCAGGCAGATGCAGCGGCGGATGCAGCGGATGCTGTAAGGGCTGTTCTGCTTACAAGCCGGAAGAATCTGATGTTTTGTAAAAAAGGAAAAGAACTATTGCCCGGAATGCCCGGCTTTTGACGTCCGAATCTTTATAAAAAATTAAGAAAGATATAACCTACACCTTCTGGAACTGTGATATGATAAAAAGGTACATAAAATTTTATCATATCGTATTTCAGGAGGTGTTTGACGATGAAAAGGCGAAAGGGACAGACAGGTTTTATTGTGGCTTTGGTGATTTTAGTTGTGGCGGCGGGAGGATTGTTTGCAGGCCGCCATGCCATCTTGAAGGGAGTAAAAACGAAGGCTGCTTCTGAAATTGGCAAACGACTATTGGAAGAACAAATTGGAAACAATATCAATATAGGGGGACAGAATGTAAATGTCTCTGAGATTGTAGACCAGATGGATGAGCAGGATGTACAGAAAGTGACGGAGATTGCGGAAAAGTATATCTCACCGGATAATGTGAAGCAGGCGGCTGCGATGGCGGCAAATGGAGATTTGGAAGGATTGAAGGACATGGCTGGAGGACAGCTGACAGAAGAAGATAAAAGCAAGCTCCAGGAAATTTATGAGAAATATAAGAATCAGATACCGGCTGCGCTTCCGTGACAAAATATGGCACTGCGGCGCTGTGTTTGGCAGCGGAAGGTTCTGTGGTATGCTCCTGTGTTCTGGTACAAGGAAAGAATCCCGTAATCCCCTGCGGCAGTGAGAGTGCGGGAAACTATTTCCCTTGCAAAAGATTATACGAAATGCTACAATGATACTGGATTACAGCCAGTCAGCGCCGGATTGGCGGAAGATAGAAAGAGAATATAAAATACCAGGCATGGGAGGCATGAAATGGCAAATATGATGGATAAACTGCAGAAGCAGGCCAATAGGACCAAAGACCAGGAAGCGGAACGGGAAAGGATATTAAGTAAGATGCAGCAGGAAGATTTTTTGTTGAAGCAGATTGATGAATTCAAAGAAAAGGCAAAGCAGCTTCAGAGTATTCTAACGGCCAAAGAATCCAAGGCAGAAGAACTTCAGAATGTCTTGGAGGAACGGGAAGAGCAGGCGAAACAGCTTCAGGACGTGCTGGATGAACAGCAGAGAGAAGCTGATTTGCTGGTACAGGGAGTGCAGAGACAGATAGAGGCAATGATTGCCAAGATAGATGCTCAGTTAAAGGCCATGGACGAGACGATAAGCCGTGAAATCGACACTTTGGACGAGCGGATTTCAGAGCAGGTAAGTGAGTTGAACAGCAATTCCAGACAGGGGATGGCTGCCATGGAACAAAAGATGCAGGAAACTGCCGGAACTTTGGACCGGAGAATGCAGAATGTGGAAGATACCATAAGGCAGAAAATGCAGGATGTTACAGTATCTGTGGACCAGAAAGTGCAGAATATCACAAGCACAGTAGAACGAAATATGCAGTCTATGTCTGGGCTGACCGACCAGAAACTGCAGAGTATGGAAGAGACAGTGAACTCCAGAATACAGGATGTCACAAACGTGATGGAGCAGAAAGTGCAGGGCGCCGCGGATGTTATGGACCAGAAACTGCAGGATATATCCGGAATGGTAGACAAGAAAATGCAGAGTGTTACAACGACTGTGGGACAGAAAATGCACGATATGTCTGCCGTGGTGGATGTAAGGATGCAGAATGTTGAGATGGCAGTGGAGCGGAGGCTTCAGCACATTCCTGATACTGTGGAACGGAAATCAAATGAGCAGACAGCGGCAATGAAAGAGATGCTGACAGAGGTTACTCAGAAAATAGACAGGATGGACGAGGGAGTTTCTGAGAAATTAAAGGCAATGGATGCGGAAGTTTCTGAGAAATTAAAGGCAATGGATGCGGAAGTTTCTGGAAAATTAAGTGCAGTAAACACAGAAATAACCAGAATGACGGAGACTTCTCAGAAGGAAATTGCCCAGAAACTTGCCGCTGTGAGCGATGAGATAGACAAAATTACAGAGATGACTCAGACAGGAGTGTCAGATAAATTAGATACGGTAAAAGCGGAACTCAGCGAAAAGGTACACAGCGAAAATGTAAAGTGTTACCGCAACGTGCAGACTTTGGTGGAAGAGCTGGAGAAGAAAGTGGAAACGATGGATATCGGAGCCGGCAGCATGAACACAATGAAAGGCTATTTCAAAGGCATACTGTTGTTTACCGGATTGAATTTGGTTGGAATTGCAGGTATTGCAGCCCATCTTTTGGGTATTATTTAACATTGCCATAGAAAATGCGGCATAGGAAATTAGAGGAGGCTGAATGGAACAAGAAAAAAGTGTATGGGTAATTGGACACAAGAATCCAGATACAGACTCTGTCTGTGCAGCGATTGCATATGCAAATCTGAAAAATAAAACTGGAAATGCCAGATACGAGGCTAAGCGCGCCGGACAAATTAATGAAGAAAGTAAATATGTTCTGGAGTGTTTTGGGGTGGATTCCCCGGAGTATGTTTCGGATGTGGGAGCCCAGGTCAAGGATATTGAGATATGGAAAACTTCCGGCATCAGCAGTCATATTTCTCTTAAAACAGCCTGGGAGACAATGAAGGCACAGAATGTGGTGACACTTCCAATTACCAGTCCGGGCGGTCTGCTGGAAGGTTTGATTATTACAGGAGATATAGCGACTTCCTATATGGATGTATATGACAACAGAATTCTTGCCAAGGCCAGAACACAGTACAAGAATATTGCGGAGACGCTGGAAGGGGAAGTTTATACCGGCAACTCCCATGGATATTTTACCAAGGGCAAAGTGGTGGCGGCCACAGAGAGTCCCGAGATGATGGAAGAATATATTGAAGATGACGATATGGTGATTTTGGGAAACCGATATGAGGTTCAATTGTGCGCTATTGAGATGAACGCCAGCTGTATTATTCTCTGTTCAGACGCAAAAGTTTCCAAAACCATACAAAAACTGGCAGAAGACCGGGGTTGTGTGATTATCACCACTCCTTATGACACCTATACGGTGTCCAGACTGATTAACCAGAGTATGCCGGTGAAATACTTTATGCGGCGGGAAAACCTTGTCACTTTTGAGACAGAAGAGTATGTGGATGACGTCAAAGAAATCATGTCGAGAGAGCGGCACCGGGATTTCCCTGTGTTGGATGAAGAGGGCAGATACATGGGAATGATTTCCCGAAGAAATCTGTTGAATATGAAGCGCAAACAGATTATTCTGGTGGACCACAATGAGAAATCTCAGGCGGTAGACGGGGTAGATGAAGCGGAAATTCTGGAAATCATAGACCATCACCGGCTGGGGAGCCTGGAGACGATTTCTCCGGTATTTTTCCGAAATCAGCCTTTGGGCTGTACGTCTACCATTATTTATCAGATGTATTTGGAGCAGGGAGTGGAAATTCCTGCCAATATTGCCGGACTTTTGTGCTCTGCTATTATCTCCGACACATTGATGTTTCGTTCTCCCACCTGCACTCGGATGGACTGCCAGGCTGCAGAGGCTTTGGCAGAGATTGCAGGTATTGCAGTGGAAGAACATGCCAAAAGCATGTTTCAGGCAGGAAGCAATTTTAAAGCCAAGACGGCGGAGGAGATTCTCTACCAGGATTTTAAGACTTTCCACACAGAGGAAAAAGAGTTTGGGGTGGGGCAGTTAAATGCCATGAGCGATGA
>JAAWLS010000118.1 GCA_022798035.1 Lachnospiraceae bacterium
TTTTTCATATAATCCTCATACAGAGGAGACATTTCCCGGAGCTGGGTTACGATTTCCTTCACTGCTTCCACGGTATAGTCGATATCCTCTCTTGTGGTGTCCTCTCCCAAAGTCAGCCGCAGAGAACCGTGTGCAATTTCATGGGGCAGTCCAATAGCCAGAAGCACATGGGACGGGTCCAGAGAGCCGGAGGTGCAGGCAGAACCAGAAGAACCGCAGATTCCCTTCATATCCAGCATAATCAAGAGAGATTCTCCTTCCACAAACTGGAAACAGAAGTTCACGTTGTTGGGCAGACGGTTTTGTCTGTCTCCGTTTACTCTGGAAAATGGGATTTCCTTTAATACCCGCTCCATCAGATAGTCTCTCAATTCCCGTTCTTTTTTTGTGCGCTCTTCCATGCTTGTCATGGCAAGTTCCACTGCTTTGCCAAATCCCACAATTCCCGGCACGTTCTCTGTCCCGGCCCGGCGTTTGCGCTCCTGGGCTCCGCCGTGAACGAAAGAGCGAATCTTGATGCCCTTGCGGATATAGAGAAAGCCGATGCCTTTGGGCCCGTTTAACTTATGTCCGCTGCTGCTGAGCATATCAATATTCAGCTCATCCACCTGAATAGGAATCTGTCCAAAAGCCTGTACCGCATCTGTATGGAACAAAATGCCGTGTTCTCTTGCAATTTTTCCAATCTCTGCCACCGGCTCAATGGTTCCGATTTCATTATTGGCAAACATAATGGAAATCAGAATCGTATCCGGACGAATTGCCTTTTTCAGCTCTTCCAGCTTCACAACCCCGAACTCATCCACATCCAGATAGGTGACTTCAAATCCATTCCGCTCCAGCCACTGGCAGGTGTGCAGCACCGCGTGGTGCTCAATTTTGCTGGTGATGATATGTTTTCCCTTATCTTTATACGCCTCTGCGGTGGCCTTGATGGCCCAGTTGTCCGACTCACTTCCTCCGGCTGTAAAATAAATTTCATTTTCTTTTGCACCGATGGCATTGGCGATGGTCTCTCTTGCCTTAGAAACTGCCTCTTTGCTCTTACCGCCGAATTCGTAAACGGTTGACGCATTGCCGTAATACTCTGAAAAATACGGAAGCATTGCCTCCACCACTTCCGGCGCTGTTCTCGTTGTCGCTGCATTGTCTAAATATATCATTTTCTCCATATTTTACACCTCTATCTTAGAATTTCCGGTCTGCCGCCTGCTCTCTTTCACCAGTTCTCCAATGAAAATGCTGTCCACCGTATTGTTGATGCTGTCATTTATCCGTTTCCAGACAATTTTGCTGACACATTGGGAGGAACCGCTGCAATGTGTCTCCTGATTGTTGTCGATTCCGGCACATTCCACCGGAACAAGCTCTCCTTCCAGGGCTCTCAGCACGTCGCCCACTGAAATCTCATCCACCGGTCTGGCAACTGTATACCCGCCGTTGACGCCCCGGACACTTTTGACAAGTCCTGCCTTTTTCAATTTAGCCATAAGCTGTTCCAAATAGCTGATGGAAATCTCCTGGCGCTCTGCAATGCTGTTGAGGGAAACCGGCCGATTTTCCCCGCAGACAGCCAAATCAATGAAGGCCCTCAGCCCATATTTTCCTTTTGTAGATAATTTCAAGCTATCACCTCATCTGATTTCATCGTTCAAGCGGCGCGTTTTCCACTGACGCTGACTGAACTGCTGTGATTATTTCCATCTTTATTTGAACTTAATTCCGAGTGTTTTAGTCGGGATTTGATTCAATCGCATAGTACCATGATTTTTTTCTGCTGTCAAGTCCATTTTTTCAGGCATGATGTCTCCTGCATTCACATATATTACTAACAATCTTGTAACGAATTCTGGTGACTTTATGAAATTAAAATTCTTTCCCGCTGGTTCCCGCACTTCCCTGAAAATGACTGAATTGAACAGTCATCCGCTGATTACCGGAACGCTGCTTTTAACTCTGGCAGGACTGCTCTCCCGGCTCATCGGTTTTTTCTATAGAATATTCCTCTCTCAGACAATTGGTGCTGAGGGAATGGGAATTTATCAGCTCACCATTCCCATCCACATACTCACTATCTCTCTGACTGCCTCCGCCATTCAGACTGCTATTTCCCGTTTTGTGGCCCAGGCTGCCATCTCGCCAGGGTCTTCTGAGCAGGTTTCCGGCAGCAGAAGAACTCTCTGCAATGAAAAATGTTATTTGACGGCCGGTTTGATTCTGTCCTTGACGCTCTCTTTTGCCTGCACTGCCTTTCTGTACCGTTTTTCTGACTTGATTGCAGTGCGTTTTCTGGAAGAACCAAGGTGCGCCCCTCTTCTTCAGATTTTATCTTTTACCATTCCTTTCGGCGCCATTCATTCTTGTATCAATGGTTATTTTTACGGCCTGAAAAAGACGTTTGTCCCTGCCTCCTCTCAGCTCCTGGAACAGATTGCCAGGGTTGCAAGCGTATGGCTTTTTTTCGAAATTTCCATGGAAAAGCACAACGCCATCTCCCTCAATCTTGTTATCTGGGGCATGGTAATCGGGGAAATCGCCGCCACTTTATTTTCCATCAGTTTCTTGCGGCGGAAAAAGAATCAGGGCAGCCGTCTCTTTGCCATGAAACAGATTTTTGTTCTGTCTCTGCCTTTAAGCGCCAACCGGGTGCTGGTAAATATTTTACAGAGCATGGAGGCTGTCATGATTCCGGGGCAGCTCCGCCAGTACGGCTACACCGCCTCCGAGTCTTTAAGCGTCTATGGCATTCTGACCGGAATGGCTCTGCCTATGGTGCTGTTTCCCTCTGTGCTCACCAATTCTGTCTCTGTCATGCTGCTTCCTGCCATTGCGGAAGCGCAGAAAAAAAAGGAACACCGCTACATCCTCACCATGATTAAGAAAACCTGCTTCTACAGCCTTCTTCTGGGATTTGGATGTACGCTGATGTTCCTGCTTTTCGGACAGTGGATGGGGCACTTCCTTTTTGGAAATGAGCTGGCTGGGACATTTATTATCACACTCGGCTGGATATGCCCCTTCCTGTATCTCTCCACCACCCTCCACAGTATATTAAACGGCCTGGGAAAGACCACCACCACTTTTTTCCTGAATGTTCTGGGCCTTGGAATCCGCATCGGCTTTGTGCTGTTTGTCATTCCTTTTGCCGGAATGAAAGGGTATCTATGGGGACTTTTACTGAGCCAGGCAGTGATGGCCGCCGGAGCGCTGTTTATGCTTATGAGAAAGCATCTGCATTTTGGAAAATCAAATTAATTCATGATGCGTTATAACCACCATGTTTTCTACAGGCTGAGGAACTGCAGATTATGCAGACCTCAGCTGTTCTTATGGCAGTTTTGTCTGTAAAATTTCATAGTCCTTCATTCCTGTCCAAACAAATTTTCATCTGAATTTTTCTGTTTTACAATATTTTAGGCTGATGAATGATAATGTGTATCTGCTTATTTGTCATTTTTCTTTCATATATATTTTTAAAATTTAAAGGATTATCTATTATTTTTTCTTTGTCATAGATAAAAAATATATTGTCTCTGCACCATAATGAACCATATCCGCCTCTATCTCTTCAATGCTTTGCGCTTTGCATTTGCTCCCTGGTATCTTTTTCAGAATATTCGTTTGAAAGATAATATGCCCTTCTTTCTATTTCCATCAAATATTCAGATTTTATCTCCAACTGTTTGAAACATCTTTTCAAATCACGAATTGCAATCTTAAAACCAGTTTCATCCTGGGCCTTCAAAAGTTGCTCTGCTGCTTCCCGAATCGTTAAATCACCATTAGAAAACATTCTTATCCCCGTCTCCTCCCCATCTCAAATAAAACAAAAACAGCGGGTCTAAAATGTAAAGTATACCTTCCTTCCAATCCAGTACTTTAAAAATATCTTCTCTTTCATTCAGCAATTCCTGCAGCTTGGTTAAACTTTCTTTCATCCCCTGCTGTGTTGGTTTCTTGCAGGTATCCACAATAAGTTCATTAATCCGCTCTCTGATTGTCTCAAAATCTAATTTCATCATAGGAGGATTCTCTGCGATGGATTTCACAATCAATTCATACAAATCATAGCTTTTCCCATCTTTTGCAACAAATTGATTTCTATTTTTTCCTCTCGTGCTAGGCCCCTTTTTCATCAATGTCACAACATCACCGTACTCAAAATTTGCTGTCGTATAACGATATGCGGTCTCCAATAATTCTACATTTACGACATCTTTCTCTAATGCACCCATTTCCAATATAGTACAAATATTTAAACAAATATACTGCATCAGCTGAGGTGACGATAAGCTCTCCACCGCAATCATCTGAGCTACTTTATCCTCAATTTTTATGTTCAATTTTGCAAATCCCACTTTTGCAATCTCTTTTAAATCCTCCACCTGCCATGGTTCCATATTAATCAAACTCAATCTGCCCGATAAATCTGCATTTTGCCGAATTGCTTCATCCGCCCTGTGTGGAAGAGAGACAACAATCGCTTTAAATCCCCGGCGTATCGCATCCTTTAACTGCTGGGCTACCAGTATTCTCTTTTCCTGAGGTGCATAGTGAAAATCATCAATCACTAAAACAAGATTTTCTTTTGTATAATAATCAATAATTTTATCTTTTGTCAAAGAATATCTCTCTTTTTTTCCATATTTGTCCTGTGTATCTATAATGGTATGTTCGGAAGAAAATTGTCCTTCGTAAGACAAGCCTGCTTTCGTCGCTGCCAGCTTCCAAAAATCTATATCTCCATTAAAATCTGAGCCGGAAATCTCAACAATCCTGTCAAATCCTATTACCTTTTCACAGAGAATTGTTTTACCCATTTTAGAAGGTCCCACTAAAGAAGTCAAAAAACCTGATACTTTTATTGCCTGATTGAGCCGAAACTCATATGGTAAATTTGAAACTGCAGATTTACGGGAAATATAAGTATATTCCGGAAATGCTCCCGGACGAAATACATCTTCTGCCTTAAGTTCCATTTTTTATCCTCCTTTATCATCTTTTACCATTATAACACTTTTTTATTTATTTTAATACTATTTAATTATTTTTAATACTATTTAACTATTTCTAATACTATTTAACTATTTCTAATACTATTTAATCGTTTTTATTCTTTCTTATTCGTATCAAAAACACCATACGCAATGAGATAGACTGTCGAGGTTATTTTGTATATGACAATCCACTTCATACGCACAGAGACGTCCACATTCAGCAAAAAGGAAGATATTTTCTCAGATGACAAATGCTCCATCTTAAAAATATCTTCCTCCTCTTTCAATCTCAGAATTTCCGAAACTCATTGATATCATTGACCAGCTCCCGAACGCAGCGTATCTGATTGTCAAACACGCCTGCCTGGTACAAATTAATCAGAATCATACCGATGGGCACCGCAATAATCATACCGATGATACTGCTGAGTTTATAGCCGATATACATGAAAATCAACGTTGCCAGAGGATTCATGCCAATGGTGTCTCCCACAATTTTCGGCTGGATAACCTGCCGCACAATCTGAGTTACCGCATAGAGAATAATTAATCCCACTGCAATCTGATAATCAGCTGACAGAATTTTAATCACTGCCCAGGGTCCCAACACCGTTCCCGTTCCAAAAAACGGCAGCATGTCCAAAAAGGCAATCAAAAAAGCCACAAGAAGCACATAATCTACTTTCAAAATAAACAGTCCTGCCACCAATATGACATACACTACGCCCATGATTTTAAACTGTGCCTTAAAATAGCCGCCTACCACATGTTTCAAATCATGTACCACTCCGGACACTCTGTTCCAGATTCCTGCAGGAACATGATGTTTCAGTCCCTCTAAAATTTTGTCTCGTTCCGCCGTAAAGAAATAGGCGGACAGCAGACACATAATAATGGCAATCAGCGTTCCAGGCACATTCTTTGCAAAATTTCCAGCCGCCTCAAACGTGGGTTCTCCAATGGCCTGCACCAAACCGCTGACGTATTTTGCAAGGTCAGAAGTCACTCCCTGAATGGCATTCTGCGTGTCCTCGGGAAGCCTCTCGTAAAAAACCTGCAGATTCTGTCCAATCTCCTCAAAATCTTCCTGAAAACCAGCATAAATCTGGGGCAGATTTGCAATGAGATTGCCCGTCTCCACCACAATGCGGGAGACTGCAAGATAGCCAAATCCCACCACCAAAGCCAGCACTCCAATGATAATCATCATGGAACTATGCTTTCTTACAATTTTCATCTTCCGCTCCAAAAGGCGCACCAGGGGATTGGCAATCATGGATATTATCCACCCAATCACAAAGGGCATAAAAAAGACGATTAATTTTGGAAAGACAATCCCCAGACATACAATGGTAAATACAGCAACCAGAAGATTTACTAGTATTTTCAGGTATTTTGTAGACTGCTTCACGTTATCACTCCCTGCCTTCTATATTTCTCTGCGCTCTACACCGTAAGCTGACTCCAGCTCTTTCACTTTGGCTTCATAAGCCTTTTGCTGCTCTGCCTGAATGAGCTGCTGGTGAATCTGAGCCTGCACCTGCTCAAAAGGACGTGCAGCAGCCTCCTTCTTATCCTCCACCAAAATCAAATGAAATCCAAACTGAGTTTCCACCGGACCAGTAACTGCCCCAATCTCGCCTGCAAAGGCGGCCTGTTCAAATTCCGGCACCATCTTACCTTTGGAAAAATATCCCAAATCTCCGCCCTGTTCTTTGGAAGGACAGGTAGAATATTTTTTCGCCGCTTCCTCAAAAGAAAGTCCCTGGGCTATCTCTTCGGCCGCCTGCTCTGCCAATTCTTTTGTGTCCACCAAAATATGTTTTGCGCTGACTTGGCCTTCTTCCTGAAATAAATCAGGATTTTCTTCGTAGTAAGTTCTCTCCTCTTCTTCCTCTATCTTGATTCCCTCAATCACGCTGGTAGCGGCCATATGGCTGGCCAGCTCTACTTTCACCTTCTCCACCAGCTCTTCATATTCCTTAGACTCTGTAATCTTTTCTTCCACTGCCATCTTGTAAAAAAGATGAAAGGCAATCAGCTGCTCCAGCACCTGCTGTTTCGCCTGGGGATTTGACATATAAATCTGCTGCTCTGCCGGATAATTGCTGATTAGATTGTTCAATTCTTTTTCTGTAATCCTCACTTTTAATAAATATTT
>JAAWLS010000119.1 GCA_022798035.1 Lachnospiraceae bacterium
CGGCTCCAGAAGTTATGTTGATGAAAAATATGCAAAAGTATATGGCAATATGTTTCAACTGGTGGAGGATGTCTGTCTGGATGACAACATAGAAGAGCTGGCGAAGCAGGTGGATGTGATTTTTACGGCGACTCCTCAAGGATTTCTGGCCGGCGTGCTGACAGAAGAAATTCTGCAGAATACGAAGGTGGTTGACTTAAGTGCAGATTACCGTTTAAAGAATGTGAATACATACGAAGCATGGTATAAGATTCAGCACAAGAGTCCGCAGTTTTTGGAGGAGGCAGTATACGGCCTCTGCGAAATCAATCGGGAGAAAGTAAAACGTGCAAGGCTTGTAGCGAATCCAGGGTGCTATACTACCTGTTCCATTTTGACCGCTTATCCGTTGGTGAAAGAGGGACTGATTGAGCCTAATACCTTGATTGTAGATGCAAAATCAGGGACTTCAGGGGCAGGAAGAGGGGCAAAACTGCCGAATCTGTTCTGTGAGGTAAATGAAAATATGAAAGCGTATGGCGTGGCCTCCCACCGCCATACGCCTGAAATTGAGGAACAGCTTGGATATGCATCAGGCAGTCATGTTACCGTCAATTTCACTCCTCATCTGGTTCCCATGAACCGGGGAATTCTGGCAACAGAATATGCTTCATTGAAAAAAATCAGAAATGCGGACGGAACGGAAGTGCTTCCCACCTGGGAACAGGTGAAGGAGGTTTATGATAAGTACTACGGAGAGGAATACTTTATCCGTGTGCTGGGACAAGGCGAATGTCCGGAGACTAAATGGGTGGAAGGCAGTAATTTTGTAGATATCGGATTTCAAATTGATTCCCGTACCGGCAGGATTATTATGATGGGAGCTATCGACAATCTGGTAAAAGGAGCGGCAGGACAGGCAGTGCAGAATATGAATTTACTGTTTGGTTTCCCGGAAAACGAAGGATTACAGCTGGTGCCGATGTTTCCGTAATGGATGTTAGAATGCGGCAGACTGTTTCGCTGAAAAATCAGGCAGAAGAAATGAGGAAAGTATGGAGACAGAATGGGAAAAAGAAGAAATTAAAATCCGCCCTATGAGAGAAGAGGATTATCCGCAGGTATATGGATTGTGGAAAACCATCAAGGGATTTGGGATTCGGAGTGTGGATGATTCCAGGGAAGGTGTGGAGCGGTTTATCCGGCGGAATCCTTCCACCAGCATGATTGCAGAGCTTCAGGGGGAAATTGTGGGAGCAATTCTCTGTGGACATGACGGCAGACGGGGATGCTTTTACCACGTGTGTGTCCGGGAAGACTGCCGGCAGCGGGGAATCGGAAAAAATATGGCAGTCTGTGCCATGAAAGCTCTGCAGGAAGAACACATCAACAAAGTATGCCTGATTGCTTTTAAGAAAAATGAAGTGGGAAATTCTTTTTGGAAAAGTGTAGGCTGGACGTTCCGGGAAGATTTGAATTATTATGATTTTGTACTGAATGACGAAAATATAACCATATTTCAATAGGAAGAGGATGAGGGACGATGAAAGTAATAACAGGCGGAGTTACAGCTCCAAAAGGATTCCAGGCGGCGGCAGCGGCAGCCGGAATAAAATATCAGGACAGAAAGGACATGGCGATGATTGTCAGTGAAGCTCCGGCAGTGACGGCAGGGACATTTACTGCAAATGTGGTGCAGGCGGCGCCGGTGAAATGGGATAAAGAGCTGGTGAACCAGGAAAAATGTGCAAGAGCAGTTGTGGTAAATGCAGGCATTGCCAACGCATGTACCGGAAAAGAAGGAATGGAGTACTGCAGAAAAACGGCAGAGACTGTGGAGCACAGTATGGGGATTCCGGCAAGACAGGTACTTGTGGCTTCCACGGGAGTGATTGGCATGCAGCTTCCCATGGAACGGCTGTCAGCAGGAATCGAAGCCATGGTTCCCAAGCTGAATTCTTCCAAAAAGAGCGCCCATGAGGCGGCCTGTGCTATTATGACTACAGACACGAAGTCCAAGGAGGCAGCGGTTGTTTTGGAAATAGAAGGACAGACAGTGACTGTAGGGGGAATGTGTAAGGGTTCTGGAATGATTCATCCCAATATGTGTACCATGTTGAGTTTTATCACCACCGATTTAGCCATCTCCAAAGAGCTGCTGCAGGAGGCTCTGCGGGAGGATGTAAAAGACACCTACAACATGGTTTCTGTGGACGGTGATACCTCCACCAACGATACGGTTCTGCTTCTGGCAAACGGCATGGCCGGCAATCCGGAGATTGTGGAAAAAGATGAAAATTACCGTAAATTTACCGAGGCGCTGCACATTGTCAATACCACTCTGGCAAAAAAGATGGCAGGAGACGGGGAGGGGGCTACAGCTCTCTTTGAGACAAAGGTAATTCATGCAGATACAAAAGAACACGCTAAAATATTGGCAAAATCAGTGATTTGTTCTTCTCTGACTAAAGCCGCCATTTACGGACATGACGCCAACTGGGGAAGAATTCTTTGTGCCCTGGGTTATTCCGGCGTGAACTTTGAGCCGGATGATATCGAACTGTTTTTCCAGAGCAAATCTGGTAAAATCCAGATTTATAAAAATGGAACGGCAGTAGATTATAGTGAAGAAGCGGCCACAAAAATTTTGTCAGATGAGGAAGTGACAGTTTTGGTGGATATGAAAATGGGACAGGAAGAGGCAGCGGCCTGGGGCTGTGATTTGACTTACGACTATGTGAAAATCAACGCAGATTACCGCTCCTGAGAAAAAATTGTTAAGGGTCCGAATCAAACTGTGATGATAAATCAATGGAGGACAAGAAGTGAAAGAGTTCTTTCACTGCCTTGCTGGTACTGAGAAACGTACAGGATGGAGGAAAAAATGGAAGAGAAAAATATGCAGGAAATTTTGCAGAAAGCGGAAGTGCTGATTGAAGCGCTGCCCTATATTCAACGCTTTAACCGCAAGATTATTGTGGTGAAATACGGCGGGAGCGCCATGGTAGATGAGGAATTAAAGAAAAGCGTCATTCAGGACGTCACGTTATTAAAGCTGGTAGGCTTCAAACCCATTATTGTTCATGGAGGCGGCAAAGAAATCAGCAAGTGGGTGGAAAAATCCGGCATGAAGCCGGAGTTTGTAAACGGACTCCGCAAAACAGACGCGGCTACCATGGAAATTGCAGAAATGGTTTTGGGCAAGGTAAATAAATCTCTGGTACAGATGGTACAGGAACTGGGAGTAAACGCCATTGGAGTCAGCGGCAAAGACGGCGGACTGCTGAAAGTGGATAAAAAGTATTCCGAAGGACAGGATATCGGATTTGTGGGAAATGTTAAAGAAGTGAATCCCAAAGTTCTCTTTGATTTGCTGGAGAAAGATTTTCTGCCTATTGTCTGCCCAGTGGGACTGGATGATAAATTTGACACTTACAATATCAACGCAGACGATGCAGCCTGTGCCATTGCAAGGGCGGTTCATGCAGAAAAACTGGCATTTTTGACGGATATTGAAGGCGTTTACAAAGACCCGCAGAATAAAGCTACTTTGATTTCCGAGCTGTCTGTCTCAGAGGCGCATGGATTGATTGGAGATGGAAATATTGGGGGCGGTATGCTGCCAAAATTGAACAACTGCATTGACGCCATTGAAAACGGCGTGTCGAGGGTGCATATTCTGGACGGACGGATTCCCCACTGCCTGTTGCTGGAAATCTTTACCAACAGAGGAATCGGAACTGCAATTTTGGGAGACAGTGAGGAGCGGTTCTACAAAGAATAACAGGATTTTATGATGTCGGAAAAGCCTACTGTTCCTGTCTGCAGGATAAAAGTTAAGGCTGAGTAAAGGCAGTTCATGGTATTGTATTTTCAAAATGTTGAAAAAGCCCAGGAAAGGAAGGAAAAATGGAAGCAGAAAAATGGATGGAACAATCGGAAGGCGCGATTCTGCACACCTATAACCGCTATCCAGTTATATTAGACAGGGGAGAAGGCGTCTATCTCTATGATACAGAAGGGAAAAAGTACCTGGATTTTGCGGCAGGCATTGCCGTACAGGCGTTGGGATATGGAAATCAGGTTTATAATGATGCGCTGAAAGGGCAGATTGATAGGCTGCTCCACACTTCAAATCTCTATTATAACCGGCCGGTGGCAGAGGCGGCGGAAAAGCTCTGCCGTGTTTCGGGAATGGACAAAGTATTTTTTACCAACAGTGGAGCGGAAGCCATAGAGGGAGCTATAAAAGCGGCAAAAAAATATGCTTATGCCAAAGACGGCAGAACAGACCATGAAATTATCGCCATGGAGCACTCTTTTCACGGCAGAACCCTTGGAGCCCTTTCGGTCACTGGAAATGCCCATTACCGGGAGCCTTTTGAGCCCTTGCCAGGGATTGTAAAATTTGCGGAATACAACAGCTTAGACAGTGTGAAATCACTGGTAAATGACAGAACTTGTGCCATTCTCATGGAGACGGTACAGGGCGAGGGCGGCATCTATCCTGCAGAGGAAACTTTTCTGACTGGAGTAAAACAACTCTGTGAAGAACGGGGAATCCTGCTGATTCTGGACGAGATACAGTGTGGTATGGGAAGAACGGGCCACATGTTTGCATGGCAGGGATATGGAGTGAAACCGGATATTATGGCTTGTGCAAAAGCTCTGGGCTGCGGTGTTCCGGTAGGAGCTTTTTTGATGACGGAATCAGTGGCGGAGGCTTCTCTAAAGCCGGGTGACCATGGAACTACCTATGGAGGCAATCCTTTCGTTGGAGCGGCAGTCAGCAAAGTGCTGGATATTTTTGCGGAACAGAATCTTGTGGAACATGTACGGGAGATTTCCGCCTATTTAGAAGAATGTTTAGAAAAATTAAAAAAGGATTATACTTTTATTTCTGCAAGGCGCGGCGTGGGACTGATGCAGGGACTGGAGCTTTCCATACCAGTATCGGAGGTCAGCACAAAGGCTCTGGAAGAGGGATTGATTCTCATCACAGCTGGAGGGAACGTGCTTCGTTTTGTGCCGCCCTTAGTCATTGAGAAAGCACATGTGGACGAGATGATGGAGAAACTGCGGAAAGTTTTTGCAGAGTATTAGATGCTTAAATGCAGATGAAGCTGAGAAATGAAATGCTGAAAGTGTAAGTTTTTGCATTTTTTATGCTTTATACAATCCTTTCAAAACCAGTGTATAAAAATTCCAATTATGGTATATCCTACAAGAAAAGAAAGTAATTTGTGATATGTATGCACAGAATGGAGGAAATCATGATTGGAATTTTTATTGCCCTGTTATCGGGAGCGTTGATGAGCATTCAGGGAGTATTCAATACAGAGGTGACGAAAAACACCAGTATGTGGGTCAGCAACAGCTGGGTACAATTTTCAGCATTGGTTATCTGCCTGGTTACCTGGTTTTTTACAGATAGGACAAGTTTTTCCGGTATTTTGCAAATTCAGCCCAAGTACATGCTGTTGGGTGGAGTGATTGGAGCGTTCATTACTTATACAGTTATCAAGAGTATGGCTTCCCTTGGGCCGGCTCAGGCGGTTATGCTGATTGTGGTGGCTCAGCTGGCGGTGGCATATTTGATTGAACTGTTTGGAATGTTCGGCGTGGATAAGCAGCCTTTCGCCTGGCGCAGAGTGATTGGGATGGCAGTCTGTATCGGCGGTATTATTTTGTTTAAGTGGGAATCCTGAGCAGTTCAAATTTCCGTATGGCTGAACTGATGTAAATATTTTTGAAATACTCTTGTAATAAATGACGAATTTCGTTACAATATAAAAGATTCGTGAATAAGGCTTTTCTCATTCTTATTATGTGAACTGGTTGTATTTCAGGACATGGAGAGGAGAAAGGCATGAAAAAGAAAATTATTTATTTTGTAACACTATTTTTACTGTTATCTGTATCAGGTGGATGTCAAAAGAACGAGAGTGAAAATTTTCTGTTGAAAGAGAGCGGAGAAAAAGAGTCCGGCAGGGAAGTTTCAGAGCCAGAAGAGAGTATGAAAGAAAATCTGCAGGAGAAGAAAAAAATTTATGTGCAGGTAAACGGCGCGGTGAAAAATCCAGGTGTATATGAACTGGAGGAAGGCAGCCGTATTTTTCAGGCGGTGGAACTTGCAGGAGGCATTACAGAGGAAGCGGACGCTGGAGCGCTAAATCAGGCAGAAATGTTAAAAGATGGACAGATGATTCGTATTCCCCGTTATGGGGAAACGGAAGAACAGCTTTCTCAGATGGAAGGGGCCGGGCAGGAAGATGGAAGAGTGAACCTGAACACGGCAACAGAAGCAGAACTGATGACACTGCCGGGAATTGGAACAGCCAAGGCAAAGAGTATCCTGGCCTGGCGGGAAGAAAACGGCAGTTTTCTTCAAGTAGAGGATTTGATGAAAATAGAAGGAATCAAAAGCGGAGTATTTTCAAAAATAAAAGACAGCGTTAAAGTTGATTGAGGTGGAACATATGGCAAAGAGAGTTCTTGTAGTGGATGATGAAAAGTTAATCGTGAAAGGAATCCGTTTCAGTCTGGAACAGGACGGCATGGAGGTGGACTGCGCCTATGACGGTGAGGAAGCACTGAAACTTGCGACGGAAAATGCTTACGATATGATACTTTTGGATATTATGCTTCCCAAAATGGACGGTTTTGAAGTATGCCAGCACATACGGGAATTCTCTTCTGTGCCTGTGGTGATGCTTACGGCCAAAGGAGACGATATGGACAAAATCCTGGGGCTGGAATATGGAGCGGATGACTACATAACGAAACCCTTTAACATTTTGGAAGTGAAGGCGAGAATCAAGGCGATTATGAGGCGGACTTCTCCCAACCAGGTAAAAAAGGAAAACACAAAAGTGGTAGCGGACGGCGACTTGAAACTGGACTGTGAGAGCAGACGTCTGTTTATTCTGGGAAAAGAGATTAACGTGACAGCCAGAGAATTTGATTTACTGGAACTTCTAGTATTGAATCCAAATAAAGTGTACAGCAGGGAGAAACTGCTGAATCTGGTGTGGGGCCATGAATATCCGGGGGATGTGCGGACGGTGGATGTCCATGTGCGCCGCCTGCGGGAAAAAATTGAGAGCAATCCCAGTGAGCCGAAATATGTGCACACAAAATGGGGCGTAGGCTATTATTATCA
>JAAWLS010000120.1 GCA_022798035.1 Lachnospiraceae bacterium
AGCAGCCATGACAAATGTCGACAGACATTTTGAAATTGTGAGAATAGAAGAAAGGAAAAGAGCAGAAACATGACAAAAGTAGTAAAATTTGGCGGGAGTTCTCTGGCAAGTGCGGGACAGTTTGCAAAAGTCGGAAAAATCATTCGTTCCGATGAGAGCCGCAGATATGTGGTGCCCAGCGCGCCGGGAAAACGCAATGCAAAAGATACAAAAGTGACAGATATGCTCTATCAATGTTATGAGTTGGCGGAGGCAGAAGGAAATTTCATGCCGATGTTGAAAAAAATTCAAGAGCGGTATGACGCCATTATCAATGGATTGAATATGAACCTTTCTCTGAATAAAGAGTTTGAAAAGATAGGGGAGAATTTTACAAAAAAAGCGGGCGTGGACTATGCAGCTTCCCGGGGAGAGTATCTAAACGGCATTATTATGGCAAACTATCTGGGATTTGAGTTTGTGGACGCTGCGGAAGTGATTGTGTTTGACCAGCATGGGGAGTTTGATGCAGACAAGACAAACCGCATTCTGTCAGAGCGGCTGAAAACCTGTGAGTATGCCGTAATCCCAGGTTTCTATGGGGCAAAAGAAGATGGATGCGTCAAGACTTTTTCCAGAGGCGGCTCAGATATCACTGGTTCTATTGTGGCGAAAGCGGTACGGGCAGATATCTATGAGAACTGGACGGACGTTTCTGGATTTTTGATTGCAGACCCAAGAATTATTGAGAAACCGGAAGTAATCAAAGTAATCACTTATCGGGAACTTCGAGAGCTTTCTTATATGGGAGCGACGGTGCTTCACGAGGATGCTGTATTTCCGGTGCGCAAGGAGGGAATCCCAATCAATATTCGCAACACCAATGCTCCGGAGGATGAGGGAACTCTGATTGTGGAAAGCACCTGCCGTCAGCCGGATTACACCATCACGGGAATCGCAGGAAAAAAGGGCTTTGTAGCCGTGAATATTGAGAAAGATATGATGAATGCAGAGGTTGGATTTGGGCGGAAAGTTCTGTCGGCCTTTGAGGAGCACGGAATTTCCTTTGAGCATGTGCCCTCTGGCATTGATACCATGACGGTGTTTGTGCATCAGGAGGAGTTTGAGGGAAAAGAGCAGCAGGTGTTGTCCGCCATCCATCGGCTGGCGCAGCCGGACAGCATTGATTTAGAAGGAAATCTTGCACTGATTGCAGTGGTGGGACGGGGCATGAAATCCACAAGAGGAACGGCCGGCAGAATTTTCTCAGCTCTTGCCCATGTGAATGTCAATGTGAAGATGATTGACCAGGGTTCCAGCGAGCTGAATATCATTATCGGCGTGCAAAACAGTGATTTTGAGGAGGCAATTCGGGCTATTTATAATATTTTTGTGGAAACACAGATGTAATAATTCAAGTGTCAAAAGGGTGAGTGGAATTATGAATCAGGCAAAAGGAAAGAGAATCATAGCTGAGATGGTTCGTGAATTAAATCGGGAAGGCCGGATGAAAAATTCGCGTAACTTTATCCAGCATGGCAGCACCTCTGTTTATAAACACAGCGTGCGAGTGGCGTATTACAGTCTGCTGGCGGCAGAATTTTTTCATTTAGATGCCCATAGGAAAGAGCTGGTGCGGGGCGCTCTGCTGCACGATTATTTCCTGTATGACTGGCATGAAAAAAATAAGAGCCATAATCTGCATGGATTTCGTCATCCTTTTACGGCTCTGCGCAATGCGAATGCAGATTATAAATTGACTGAGAGAGAGCAGAATATTATTCTCCGCCATATGTTTCCGCTGGTTCCCATACCGCCTGTTTGTGTGGAGGGCTGGATTGTATGTATGGTGGATAAAGGGTGTTCTCTCTATGAGACAATGCAGGGCAAAATGTGAAGGAGTGTAAAATATGAGTAAAATTCGCAGGTATTCGATTGGAACTTTCATGGATACGGGAGCAGTTATCTCAAAATTACCGAAAGAAACGGGAGAGATTCCCTATTTGAAACGCATACAGAGGATGGAACTAAAAAAGTCCGACAAAGAGCCTCAGGAGGAAATGGTGCAGCGGGATGAAATGGTGTATCATTTGTCTTTTCAGGACAGAATTTACGGCCTGGGAGAAAATGTGAGGGGAATCAATAAGCGGGGCTGGCTGTATGAGAGCAACTGTACCGATGACCCCAACCACACAGAGAGCAAACATTCTCTCTACGGTGCACATAATTTCTTTGTGGTGGATGGAAGAGAGACTTTTGGAGTGTTTTTAGATTATCCCGGGAAATTGATTTTGGACATGGGATATGGGCAGATGGATGAAATCCGTATTGTGCCCCAGGATTGGAATCTGGACGTGTATATTTTGGAGGGCGGCAGCATTCTGGAGATTGTAAAATCTTTCCGGAAGCTTATCGGAAGAAGCTATATTCCGCCGAAATGGGCTTTTGGATATGGGCAAAGCCGCTGGGGGTATCAGAGCGCGGCCGAAATCCGGGAAGTGGTAAAAGGATACCGGGAAAATGGGATTCCTTTGGATGCTGTGTATCTTGATATTGATTACATGGAGGGATTCAAGGATTTTACGATAGATAAGGAACGGTTTCCTGATTTTCCGAAATTTGCGGAAGAAATGCGAAAAGAGCATATTCACTTGGTTCCAATTATCGACGCAGGGGTGAAGATAGAAGAGGGATATGAAGTCTACGAAGAAGGAAAGAAAAATGGATATTTCTGCAAAGACCAGGAAGGAAAGGAATTTGTGGGAGCTGTTTGGCCGGGAAAAGTGCATTTTCCTGATGTGTTGAACAAGGAAGCCAGAAAATGGTTTGGACAGAAATATCAAGGCTTACTGGAGCAGGGAATCGAGGGATTCTGGAACGATATGAATGAGCCTGCTATTTTCTATTCGGAGAAAAATCTGGAACAGGTGCTGAAGAAAATAAAATCCATGAAGAGCAGAAACATGGATATGTGGGAAGTATTTGCATTTCGGGACATAGTAAACGGACTTGCAAATAATCCAAAAGATTACAGCAGCTTTTACCACGAGA
Organism: Lachnospiraceae bacterium; assembly: GCA_022798035.1. GTDB lineage: Bacteria > Bacillota > Clostridia > Lachnospirales > Lachnospiraceae > Petralouisia. Next base: position 3,031 of record JAAWLS010000120.1, read on the forward strand.
TAGAGGGAAAAAAGATATGCCATGACAAAGTGCATAATCTCTATGGGTTTGGCATGACAAGGGCTGCCGGAGAAGCTTTTGAAGAGCTGGAACCAGAGAAGAGGATTTTACTGTTTTCCCGCGCTTCCTATATTGGTATGCACCGTTATGGAGGAGTCTGGATGGGAGACAATCAGTCCTGGTGGTCTCATCTGCTGCTGAACCTGAAAATGCTTCCGTCCCTTAACATGTGCGGATTTCTTTATACGGGAGCAGATTTAGGAGGTTTCGGTTCTGATGTCACGGAGGATTTGCTGCTGCGCTGGCTGGCGCTTGGCATTTTCACACCGCTGATGCGCAATCACTCGGCGCTGGGTACCAGAGAGCAGGAGTGCTACCGCTTTACTCAGACTGAGGTTTTCCGGAATCTGATTGGAATCCGTTATGGTCTGATGCCCTATCTTTACAGCGAATATATGAAAGCAGCGCTGAAGGATGAAATGCTCTTTATGCCTCTTGCATTCGTTTATCCGGAGGATGCCCATGCCAGGGAGGTGGAAGACCAGCTTTTGGTGGGTGAGAGCATTATGATTGCTCCGGTTTACACCCAGAATGCAGGCGGAAGATATGTGTATCTGCCGGAACCAATGAAATTGGTGCGGCTGAAAGATATGGAGCATATAGAGACAGAGGTTTTGGAGCAGGGGCATTATTATATTGAGATATCTCTGGAAGAAGTGGTGTTTTTTATCCGTCCGGGAAAGATTGTGCCTTATACAAAGGCAGAACAGTACGTGAAAGAGATTCCAGCAGAAGAATTGAGATTGATGCATTTTGAGGCGGAGGGACTCGAATATGAATTATATCAGGACGACGGCTTTGAAAAAGACTATGAGAATCCGGAGCATTTTAAGAGACTGGGCGTAAAATGAATTTGAAAAATTGATATTTGACAGAGCGGGTGAAATGGTATTAAAATGATATGATACCAAAAATGTCTGCCGTGATATGTGACAGATGGTAATTGGATACAGATTGTAAATCGGAAAACGTGTTTTTTTTGATTTACAATCTGGTTCTGTTGCTGTTGCAGCAGGCTCTTTTGGTGCTTTACATACAAAAAATCCCTGAAAAACAGGCTGCCCTATGGCATGAGGAAGGTATTATGGAAAATGGAATGTTTGAGGAGAATATCAGGATGAACCATATTCTCTACGATGCGAAAATCGGACTGTGGTATATTGAGCTAGAAGAGGGAAAACCGGGGCGGATGTATGCGGACCGTGCTATGCTGGAATTGCTGGGATTAGAGGAATCTCCAACTCCGGAGGAGTGCTACCAGCATTGGCACGAGAGAATAGAAAAATCTTCTCTTGGGGTTGTGAATGAAGCGGTAAATACTATGATTTCGGGACAGCACGGGGAAGTCAGCTACGCGTGGATGCATCCCATAAATGGAAAAATGTATGTGCGCTGCGGTGGAGTTCGGGATTATGAATATACCCAGGGATTTCGTTTTCGAGGTTATCACCAGGATGTCTCAGAGATGGTTTCTCTGAAAAAAGAGACAGAGCAGCTAAGGAATTTTAAAGAGAATATGCTGCTTTCACTGAAAGATTTGTATGTGTCTGTGATGCTGCTGGAGATAGATACAAATGAAGTCTATCCCCTTTACCTGACAGAAGAGAGCAAAGCCGTTTTTTCAGAAAAAACAATGGCAGATATTGCTTTAAAGGATATGGTACAGTTTTATCATCCCGATGAACAGGAGCAGATGCGCAGAGAAATCACGCTGGAAAATCTGAAAATTCAGATGGAAAAAGGGAAGGAGAAATATATCAGGGAGTACCGCAGAAAAATTCAGGGAGAATACCACTGGGTTAGTTTCACCTGCTATTTTGTACTAAAATCTTCTCAGAGACCCAGAGCCTTGATTGCCATTCAGGACATCCACGAGCAGAAAAAACAGGAGAAAGAATATCAGGAATATCTGAAAAACCGTTATGAAGGAAATATGGAGATTCTTCGGATGTCCCTGAAAAATACAAACATTCTGGAATATTATTACTATCCCAAGGAGGGCAGAATTGTTTTGCCGGAGAAAACAGCCCGCTATTATGGATGTGAGAAAGAGTATCAGCATGTAAAATATGATTTCGCAAAAGCACTGGTGGATATGGAATACTATGACCTGTTCTGCCGGGTTCATGAATATATTAAAAACGGCGGGAAAAATGATTATTTTTATTACAGCTCCTGCCAGGAAAAATTCTGGTGCAAATGCAGTATTTCCAGTGTGAATTTTGACGAAGAAGGAAATACCGTTTTTGCAGTGGGAATTATTGAAGATTTGACTAAACAGCGCAAAATAGAGCGGGACAACGAGCGCTATCAGTCCATTTATCAGTTTACTGTGGACACAGAGTACGATGGAATCGGAATTATAGATGTGGAAAATGGTAATACAGATGTGAAGGTGGCGGAACATATTAATCCAAAAGAACCCATAAAACAAGGGAACTTTATGGAAATTAAATCAAGATTTATTAATTTGTTTATGTGTCTGGAGGACAGGGATAAATATCACAAGACAGAAATTACCATATCATCCATTCTGGAGCAGTTAAACCAGGCAGAGGAAGGGGTCCGTTATTATTTCAGAGGGCGTGAGGAAAAGGGGAAACGCCACAAAGAGTGTACCATACGGTATTTTGACGAGGAGCATACCAAGTTATTTGCCTGTGTCCGGGATATCGAGCAGCAGGTGTGGGCAGAAGAAAAAAGCAAGAAAGCGCTGCAGAAAGCCTTTGAGACAGCGGAACAGGCCAACCGGGCTAAAAGTGAGTTCCTGAGCAAGATGAGCCATGATATCAGGACGCCTATGAATGCCATTGTGGGAATGGCGGCCATTGCGGAAGCCAACAGTGAAGATAGAGAGAGAGTCCATGACTGTTTGAATAAGATAAAGATAGCCAGCAGCCATCTGACGAATCTGGTCAATGAAGTGCTGGATATGAGCCGGATTGAGAGCGGAAAGATGAATCTGGTGATAGAGGATTTTGATTTAGCGGAGCTGGCAAGAGAGACAGCAGATATTTTTCAGCTTAAGGCGGAGGAGAAAAATCAGAAGCTTACGCTTCAGATGGACAGCCTTAAACACAAAAATGTAATGGGAGACCAGTTAAGTCTGCAGAAAGTATTCAACAATATTCTGGGAAATGCAGTGAAATATACCCAGAAAGGAGGGAATGTGCTGTTTCAGGTGGAGGAGCTTCCATCCCTTCATCAGAATTATGGATATTACAAATTTATTTTTGAGGACAATGGGTACGGCATGTCGGAAGAGTTCCAGCAAAAACTTTTTGAACCCTTTGAGCGCTCTGGCGACCCAAGAGTGGAGAGCATGGAAGGAACTGGACTGGGAATGCCCATTGCCTATAATCTGGTTCAGCTGATGCAGGGGGACATTCAGGTGGAGAGTGAATTGAACAAGGGTTCCAAATTTGTCATCACACTATTTCTGCCTCTGCAGGATGAGGAACAGGGCCAGGTTGAGGCTCAGGAGAGCAAAGGAGATGCTGTTGCCTTTCCGGGGAAACGGGTGCTTCTGGTGGAAGACAACGATTTGAATATTGAGATTGCCATGGAAATTTTGAAAATGTTTGAGCTGGAAGTATGTCTGGCTTATAACGGACAGGAGGCAGTGGATACCTACCGAAGTCAGGAACCGGGCTATTTCGACATGGTTTTCATGGATATTCAGATGCCTGTGATGGACGGATATACAGCGGCAAAAGAAATCCGCGACAGCGGGCGTGAGGATTCTGACAAAATTCCTATTGTAGCCATGACGGCAAACGCTTTTTCTGAGGATGTGCAGAAAGCCATACACACGGGAATGAACGACCATGTGGCAAAACCTATTGATATTAAACTTTTTATCAAAGTATTAGAAAAGTGGCTGTCCTGAGGCAGCAGAGCAGGAGTTTGTGAAAATGTCAGAAAAAAAGAAGCATTCCAGGAATGATGCTGCCTTTACAGGAAATGATATAGAATATGGAAAACGGGAGCAGAGGAGATTAAGAAGGCAGAGGGAGAGAGAAATTAAATGGGATAAGCTGGACAATACAGC
>JAAWLS010000121.1 GCA_022798035.1 Lachnospiraceae bacterium
GAACACGCCGCCGGGATTGTAACGGCAGCTTATGGTCTCTGGAATATGGCCGATGGTCTTTTCCAAAAAATCAATATGCGTAAAATCATCCAAATTGATAATGGCCCCAATGTCATCGGCAAACTGAAACTCTGAGGCCGGTGTTGCATTGGAGGAAAACATGATGTCTCTCCCCTCAAAATGCAGTGCGTCCGCCAGCATCAGTTCTGTCATGGAGGAACAGTCGCAGCCGCACCCATACTCTTTCAAAATATTGATTAGAAATGGATTGGGGGTGGCTTTCACTGCAAAATATTCTTTGAATCCTTTATTCCAGGAAAATGCCTCCCGCAGTGCTTTGGCGTTGGCCCGTATTCCCTTTTCGTCATACAGATGAAAGGGGGTTGGATATTCTTTCACAATCTCTTTTAACTGTTCGTTTGTCACAAAAGGTTCTTTCTTCATTCTGTTATTCTCCTTACTTTGATTTCCTCTCCAGCTCTAAAAGTTTAATTTCATTTTTCATGGAATCTTTAAACACCTGGACAAAATTCACTTGTCCGGAATAAAGGCAGGTACTGTCCTTTCCTTTTCCTAGTTCTCCCGTCAGCACCTGTCTGGAATCCACGATAACTCCAATCTGGTTCTTCTTGTCCGAAGTGTGGTAAATTTTAATTCCCTTCTGTCTCCAGGCCTGCTCTCTGGCCTCACTTTCCTCATCTCTGATGTCCAGCGTGAGAATTACCGTCTTAATTCTTCTCTCTGCCAGCAGTTCCAGTTCCTCCTGAAACTGCTCCAGCAGTCCAACAGACATGGAAAGATAGACGCGCTTTTTCGATTTGCGCAGCATATTCCTGATTTTGTCCGCTATATTTTCATCGGAGCAAATGGTGAGATACCCCTCCGACTCTTCCTTTTCCCTTGGAATATGAACCGTCAGAAATTCTCTGCGCTCCTCCAGACTGCGAATCTTGTTTTGACAGAATTCTTCGATATCCACCGGGGTGTATTTCCGGGAATTTCCCTCAATCACGTAGGCGCCGCCCTTGTCCGTCAATCCTTCCAGCGCTTTGTATACATTCGAGCGGGAAATTCCGATATTTTTTGCAATTTCATATCCATTGCTGGTTCCGGAGCGGAACAATTCCAGATATACCTGAGATTCCTGTCTTGTCAGGCCAAAAGCCATCAGATGTTCTATCAGATTTCTCTCTTCCATCTCTTATTTCCCCTTTCTGCCACAGCTCTTATTTTTAGTAGTATTGTTCAGAGAAACTATACTGTGTTTTTTCGGAAATGTCAAGAGGTACAATCGAATAGAAAAGACGCAGATGGCAAAATTCCAACCATCTGCGTCCCGCTGTATTTTATTCACAGTGCAGAACCACACTGCCCGCCGCTTTGCTGGCAGGCACGTCTATCACACGCTGATTCTCGCTCCCTCTCCAATATAACTGGGTATTTTTCCGCTCCACCTGGAACTCACCATCCACCAGCACATCCACGTAATTTATAATTTCCAGCGTCTCTATAGTCTCCCAGACAAATCCTGTATACATCCAGACACTTTTATTGGGAAACTTCTCCTTAATCTCTCTGGCAAGTTTCAGCACATCAGAACGATTGCCTACATACAGCGGGTCCCCTCCGCTGAATGTAATCCCTGAAATATAGTCTTTGGCAAGTTCCGTAAATATCTCTTCTTTTGCCTCCTCGTCAAACAGAAGTCCCCCGTTGGCATCCCAGGTAATGGGATTCTGGCATTCCCTGCAGCAATGGGAACAGCCGGACACCCACAAGACTACACGAAGTCCGTCACCGTTGAGCATATCGTCTTTTGTTATATTGTGGTATCTCATAATATCTCCTTACATACTTTTGCGTTCTTCTATCTCAGCCATTTTGGCATCGTTCAGCCGGGTATCGCCTTTCACTCTGGAATAAGACAGATAACCGTTCATCCGCTCAATCTTTGTCAAATTGCGGCTGCCGCATTTGGGGCAGACATCCATTTCCAGCTCCTGGTGTCCGCAGTCATCGCAGTAAGCCAAAGACAAGTTCACTCCCTCGTAAAATCCCATGTCCATGGCACGCCTTACCAGCGTTTTTACTGCCTCTTTGTTGTAGTCAATGGGATATTTCACATACTGAATCTTGCCTCCGTTGCTCAGCTCCCAGAAACGGTACTCCAAATCCTGTTTCTGGATTGGCGTGATGTCCTCTGTCACATGGCAGTGGAAACCATTGCTGACGTACTCTCTGTCTGACACATTCTCCACAATTCCATATTTTTTGCGGAACTGTTTGACTTGAAGGCCGCAGAGATTTTCTGCCGGCGTCGCATAGATGGCATAGAGATTTCCGTCTGCTTTCTTAAATTCCGTAATCTTCTCATTGATGTGCTCCAATACCTCAATGGCAAACTGCCCGTCCTCCACCAGGGATTTCTTGTTGTAGAGCTGCTGCAACTCATTGAATGCAGTGATTCCAAAAGAGGCCGTGGCTGTCTTTAACAAAGGCTTAATTTTGTCGTGAATATCCAGATGTCCGCCGTAAAATCCACCTTCACAGTAAGCCAGCGGATTTGTGCTGGCGCGCATCTCTCCCAAATAAGCATACGTCCGAATGTGAAGCTGGCGAATCAGCTCTAGATAATAGTCCAGCACTTCATAAAAGTCTCTGCTCTCCTGTCTGGATTTGGCCAGAATCATAGGAAGATGAAGGCTGACCACTCCAATATTAAACCGTCCCACAAACACAGGCCTGTCTGTCTCATCTGCCGGATTCATTCCGCCTTTTACATACCAGGGAGACAGAAAAGCCCGGCAGCCCATAGGGCTAATCACTTCCCCATACTGTTTGTACATGCTGGCAATATATCCTTTTCCCGTCAGGCTCAGCCAATCCGGGTACATGGTTTTCCGGGAACACTCAATCCCGGCTTCAAATACATCCTCCAGCTCCTTTCCAGGCCCGTGAAGATTCTCGTCGTAAAGAAATACCAATTTAGGAAACAGCACCGGCTTTCTGCACTCTGCCTTGCCCTGCCCCTTCTTACGCACATTCAGCATGGCAATGGAAGCCATTTTAGCAAACTGCCCGGTTCCCGTTCCGAAGGTCATGGTGATAAAGGGATAATCTCCCCGGCTGGAAGATACGGAATTAAACTTGTACTCCCATCCCTGAACTCCCTGTTCCAAATCTCTGGCAATGTCTTTCATGGTCTCCTCTTCTGCCCGCTTCTCATCAAGACCCAGACTGCGGTAGCGCTCTTTATATTTTACATAAGACTTCTTGGCGTAGGGCTCTAAAATTTTCTCCACGTTCGGCACCGTAAATCCGCCATACTGCTGGCTGGCAGCGCTCAGCACAATATCTCCGATAACATCAAAGGCAACATCCAGCGTCTTCGGCTCGTTGTACCAGAGATTTCCCATTTCAAACCCGCCTTTTAACACATTTTCCACGTCAAAGAGACAGCAGTTCATGGTGTCGCGCCTTGCAGACATATCATGCACATAGAGATATCCGTCCCGGCAGGCCTGAATCTCCTCCGTAGTCATAAAAAATTTCTGATACAGCTCTTTGTTCAGCTGATTGAAAATCAAACTCCGTTTGGTGGACACAAGAGCGCTGTCTGTATTGGAATTTTCTTTATCTCCAATGTACATAATAGATTGGCTCTTTTTGTACACTTCATCTAACATCTGCACAAAATCCTGTTTGTAATTTCGGTAATCCCGGTAACTTTTGGCCACCACTGGATTGACTTTCTCCAAAGCTCCCTCCACAATATTGTGCATCTGGGCAATTTTCACTTCCTCAATGCCCATGGACTCTACTTTCTCCTCCACAAACTGACAGATAAATTTCAATTCTTCCTCTGTAAATGTAATCAAAGCCCGGTAAGCAGACTTATTCACCGCAACCACGACTTTATTTACGTTAAAATCTTCCTTTGTTCCATCCTTTTTTATGACTTTAAAGTTCTTCTTCATCCTCGTCCTCCTGCTCTTATCCCTCTCCGATACTATGTATATTTAGTTAGCATCCTGTCATCCATCTACTATATATTGTGTTTTGCACTATATCTTACCATGTCGTTTTCCAGAAGTCAATAGTCGAATTTTCATAGACTTTTCCTTTTAAATATGTTACAATCATCTGGAAATTACCCAAAAGATTCAGACATCAAAATCCTCTAAACATGTCTGAATCTTCACACAAATACCGCTTCGTGTGCTGACCGTATGATATCTAGGAAACTCCAATGGAACATTACACAAGGAGATTTGACGGAATATAATACGGTCCGTACACCGGAGCAGAATGGAGAGTTGCTATGTCTTTTAAAATGGTACATGAAAATTATAACGTACAAGATTTACAGAAATCCATTGATTTCTACCATGAAGCATTCGGTCTCACAGAAGTACGCCGAAAAGAGGCTTCCGACGGCAGTTACATCATTGTATTCCTCTCCAACGAGGAAAGCGATTTCAATTTAGAACTGACTTGGCTGAAAGAAAAGGAAGGTCCCTATGATTTAGGCGACTGTGAATTCCACCTTGCATTCCAGACTGACGATATGGACGCCGCTCACGCAAAACATGAAGCTATGGGCTGTATCTGCTATGAGAATCCCTCCATGGGCATTTATTTTGTGGCAGACCCAGACGGCTACTGGCTGGAAGTTGTTCCAAAAAGAGATTAAATCTCTGATTTCTTAAAATTCAAGTAATCGTTCCAAAGAAGGTCAGACGTTTTCATAAAAGCGTCTGACTTTCTTTCTATATTGATAGGATTCTGTTTATTTCTCCGCTTTCTCCCAGAATTCTGCCACCGCACTCCGCACCCGGGCTAAGGTCACAGTCTGAAAATCATCCCATTCCCATGGAAACAGAGATTGGTATTCCCGCTGCAGAAAGCGTTCGTCCAACAGAAGAATCATTCCTGTGTCTTTCACGGTGCGGATAACACGCCCTGCCGCCTGCAGCACCTTGTTCATTCCAGGATAGCGAAAAGCATATTCAAAGCCCGCCTGTTCCCTCTCCTCGTAGAACTGCTTCAGAATCTCTCTCTCATTGCTGATTTGCGGCAATCCCGTTCCCACAATCAAAACGCCAATCAGAGATTCCCCTTTCAAATCAATTCCCTCTGCAAAGATTCCACCCAGCACGCAGAATCCAATCACCGTTTTCTCTCTCTTCTCCGAAAACATTTCCAAGAATTCTTCCCGCTCTTTCTCTCTCATACCGCTCTCTTGGCAGACACATTCTACTGTCTGTACCGCTTCCTCTTTTTCCATAAATTTCCGATACACCTGCTCCATCATTTTATAGGAAGGAAAGAACACCATATAATTTCCCTGTTTTCCGCTGGAAGCCTCATAGATGTAATCTGCAATCCGTTGAAATTCCTGTTCCGTCCGCCTGGTATACTTGCTGCTGACGTCTGTGCCCACCCCTAAGAATCTCTGTTTCCTAGAAAACACAGTTTTGGCATACACCGCATAATTGTCCTCTTTTGTGCTCAAAAGTTTCTTGTAATATTGAATGGGAAGCAGCGTAGCGGAAAAAAATATGGTGCTTCTGCTTCTGTCCAAACACTCCTGCAGATTTCCCGCGGGATTCACACAGAACAATTTCAATTTAAACTGTCCCCCTGCCTCATGCTCCGTATAAATCACATAATTTTCATCCATTCTCTCATACATATTTAAGAAATGCCGCACTGTCAGATAGAATTCCAGCACCTCCTTTTTCTCTGGAAAATTAACGTCCTGCAAAAAAAATTCTTCCATGGCAGCGCCAAGCTGCATGAGGCCAAACACCAAATTTCCGATATCATCCAATACCTGATACGTCTCACATTCCCGTTTCAGTTCCAGCAGATATTTGTTGCAGCGCTCCAGCGCCTGAGTGCATTTTCTGCTGTGGCTTTTCATAATTTTCTTGTATTTCAGAAAATCTTCCTTATAGATAACCGCACTGTACATTTCCCTGGCCCGCTCTGCCAGATTGTGAGCCTCGTCCACCAAAAATAAGTACTCCCCCTTCACGCCTTCTCCAAAAAAGCGTTTCAGATACACGTTGGGGTCAAAAACATAATTGTAATCACAGATGATATCATCCACCCAGAGTGAGGCATCTAAACACATCTCAAACGGACATACCTGAAATGTTTCTGCCTGCTGAATCAAAATTTCTCTTGTAATGTTCCGTTCCCGCTCCACCAAATCAAACACAGCGTCATTCACCCTGTCGTAATGACCCTTTGCGTAGGGACAATGGACAGGATTGCAGTCCATCTCCTGGCACAGACAAAGCTTCTCCTTCGCCGTAATACTGAGAACTCTTCCACGATATCCGTGTTCCCGCAGTAAAGTAAAAGCTTCCCCGGCCACTGTTCTCGTGATAGTCTTGGCTGTCAGATAAAAAATCTTGTCTGCCAATTCTTCTCCCACCGCCTTCACCGCCGGAAACAGCGTAGTGATGGTTTTTCCCGTTCCGGTAGGGGCCTGTATAAACAACGTCTTTTTTCGGCTGATGGTGCGGTATACATCAGATGCAAGTTCCCTCTGTCCTTCCCGATAGGGAAATGGAAAGGACAGTTTCCCAATGGAATCGTTCCGCTCTACTTTTGCCTCATACTGGAAATCCGCCCACCTGTCGTAATTACTTATCAATTTTTCAAACCATTCTGTTATTTCAAGGGCAGAATACGTCTCCCGAAACCTGCGTATTTCCTCCGTGTCCAGATTGCAGTAAGTCATCTGAATGGAAATTTCAGGAAGGCCTTTTTCCGCAATAAGCATATAGGCATAACATTTTGCCTGAGCCAAATGTACCGAAACAGCGGCTTCCATCAAATTTACGTCCTGGTAGACTCCTTTAATTTCATCCACTGTCACATGAGAATTTTCTGTAATTACGCCGTCTGCCCTTCCCTCCAAGACCAATATATAGCGTTCTCGTTCTAATTCTATTTTCAGAGGAACCTCCGGCTGATAACATATCCCCATCTTTTTTTGGATTTTCCGATGTATTCTGCTGCCCTCCTGCATCGCTTCCTTTTGGGCAGTCCGCCCCCGCCGATTATCAATGTCACCGGAACGGAGAATAAATTCCACCAGATTCCTCACAGAAATT